>JANXSS010000427.1 GCA_025356535.1 Herminiimonas sp. | reverse complement strand
AGCATCGTCGATGCCGCTGCCGGCCACGGCATCAATTTCATCGACACCGCCGA
Source organism: Herminiimonas sp. (assembly GCA_025356535.1). GTDB lineage: Bacteria > Pseudomonadota > Gammaproteobacteria > Burkholderiales > Burkholderiaceae_D > JANXSS01. The sequence continues at coordinate 2,355 of JANXSS010000427.1, read as the reverse complement.
TGTCTACACGAACGGCGCATCCGAGGAAATGCTCGGCCAGCTCCTGCAGGGTAAGCGCCACGACTGGGTCGTGGCAACCAAGCTTGGCAACAACATGGGCAAGGCGCCCAACCAGGGCCATTATTCCCGCAACTGGATTTTTCGCGGGCTCGACCGGAGTCTGGCTCGCCTGCAGATGGATCATGTCGACATCCTGTATCTGCATCGTGACTATGCCGACGCCAACCTTGAAGAAGCGGTGCAGGCGCTGGGCGACCTGATCCGGGCTGGCAAGATCCGCGCTTTCGGCCTGTCCAATTTCCGTGGCTGGCGCATTGCAGAGGTCAGCCACCTGTGCCGCCAGCTGGGCGTGCCGCAACCCGTCGTCTGCCAGCCGTATTACAACCTGCTCAACCGCGGGCCGGAGGTCGAGATCCTGCCAGCCTGCGCCCATCACGGCATCGGCGTGGTGCCGTACAGCCCGATTGCCCGCGGCGTGCTGACCGGCAAGTACCTGCCGGGCCAGGCAGCGCCCGAAGGCACCCGCGCCGGACGCGGCGACAAGCGCATCATGGAAACGGAATTCCGCCCCGAGTCGCTAGAGATTGCCCAGCAGCTGAAGGCTTACTGCGACGCCAACGGCTACAGCCTCGGCCAGTTTGCCACCGCCTGGGTTCTGGCAAATCCGATCGTCTCCTCCGTCATTGCCGGCCCGCGCACGCTCGCACAGTTGGAAGATTATTTTCCGGCGGCCGACCTGCGCATCAGTGCCGAAGCCGAGGCGTTGGTTGACCGCCTGGTGCATCCCGGCCATGCATCCACGCCGGGTTACAACGATCCGGGCTATCCGTTGACTGGCCGGCCGGTCGGCGCATGACGACTGGCGGCGACACGGTTTTCGGTTTATCACCACTTTGATCGACCATGCAACCATTGCGGCGCATTCATGGCCGTTGCGATTTACATCGGAACGGGCTGCCTCGGAATGCGCGGCAGCGGCCGATTTATTTACATAAATTCCCCTTCCACGAATTTGATCTGGGTAACATATTCATACTTTTTCCGACCGTTAAGAACGAGGGGATTTCCGGACGCGTATTTTGCCGGCGCCGGCCTGCCAACCCAACCCGACTACGTCGTCTGGCATTCTGGCGCCATGACCGTCGCCGCCCAGGCAGACGGCACGCCCTTGGCGGTGTGGCAGGATTATCTGACGTTTCATGCGATGAATCACGCCGCGGCGACATTGCCAAAGCCGATAGCGGATGCACAGTTCGCTTTTTTTGGTACGGCACTCAATGGCACGCCGCAACAGTCGCTGCGCTGGAAAAGGGCGCTCAGACTAACCAACGGCGCGCTCGGCTTTGCCGTCGGCCGCCTCTATACGGATCGCTATTTCCCTGCGGCGTCGAAGACACGGGCGCAGGCGATGGTCACCAATATCGTCGCCGCATTTCGCCAGCGCATCGACAACCTGGAATGGATGGCGCCGGCACCAAGGTGCAGGCCCGCGCCAAGCTCGACGTGCTGTATGTCGGCGTCGGCTATCCTGACAAGTGGAAGGACTATTCCGGGCTGGAGATCAAGGCCGATGATGCGGTCGGTAACCTGCAGCGGGCCGAGCAGTTCGAATACCGCCGCAACATCGCGCGCCTGGGCAAACCGGTCGATCGGCTCGAATGGTGCATGCTGCCGCAGATGGTCGATGCAGTGAACATGCCGATGCAAAATGCGATGAATTTTCCGGCGGCGATCTTGCAGCCGCCGTATTTCGATCCGGCCGCCTCCGACGCTGCCAACTACGGTGCGATGGGCGCCATCATCGGTCATGAAATCAGCCATGGATTCGACGACCAGGGTGCGCAGTTCGATGCGCAGGGACAGCTGCGCAACTGGTGGACGAAAGACGACCTTGCCTATTTTGAACGCTCGGCGACTGCCCTGGTGGCGCAGTACAGTGCTTACAAGCCGTTCCCCGATCTGGCTGTTAATGGTCAGCTGACCTTGAGTGAAAACATCGCCGACCTTGCCGGCCTGCTGGCCGCGCATGATGCCTTTCGCAAGGTACTCGCCAAGCCGAGCGCGGCGAAGGGCGACGTCGATGACCAGGCATTTTTTGCCGCCTATGGGCAGTCTTGGCGCAACAAGACACGGGAAGCAGCGCTGCGGCGCCAGATTGCCACCGACGGTCATGCCCCGTCCCAGTACCGGGTATCGACCGTTCGCAATCTGGATGCCTGGTATCCGACATTCGATGTGCAGTCCGGGCAGGGGCTTTACCTGGCGCCGGAGAAGCGCGTGAGGGTCTGGTAAGAGCGCGGGCGGCCGGAACGCTGATTTCTAGCGTATCCGGCGCTGGATCTGCTTCTGGGGAGC
>JANXSS010000422.1 GCA_025356535.1 Herminiimonas sp. | reverse complement strand
AGGATCTTGTGCCAGCGGACAAAATCCTCTTTCGACAGGCGCTTGTGGTTCAACACCTTGTGCTGCAGATCCTTTGGCAGGTTCGCATCCAGGTAGCCGCGCACCGTGTCGCGAAATGCCAGATCGTCGGCCGTGTAATTCAAGTCCATGCTGTCTCCTCAGGTAAAGGCGCGCCGATATAAAAAGCACGACCGTTCAAAAATTATTATACAGGTTGTGCGGGCAGCGGGGGAACGCCGGATCGGGTAATTGCATCCTGCCGAAAAGCACCGGCGCGACTGAGGTGAAGGGCGCCCTGGCAGGCAAACGGTCCGGTCGCCTGACCCATCGAAACGGGTGCAGAAGGCGTGGCGGTTGCCGGCACCGTGCCAGCCCTGCCGCATGCTTTTCATGAAAACATTTCGAGTGGTAGCATGCAGCATTGAAGCACTGCGCCAGCGGCCCTGCTGCAGGCGAAGGCTTCATGTCGAGAGGATCGTTTGCCGATGAAGTTTTCCCGTCGTTCGCGCCATGTGGGCGCATTGCTCGCCCTGCTGTGCATGCTGTTCATGCAACTGGCAGTGGCCGGCTATGCCTGCACGATGCCTGCAGGTGCGACGGCGCCGTCACCGGTGGCGATGGCGCCGATGATGGTCGACGGCCATGCCATGCCCGATTGCGACCGGATGCGCAGCCAGATGGTACCCAGCCTGTGCCACGCCAATGCACATGCGCAGCAACAGTCCCTGGACAAGCATGAGGTGCCACCGGTGCCGTCGTTCGTTGCCGCCGCGCTGGTGCTGGTCTTCGACGATACCGCCCTGCCCGACCTGACCCCCACCTCTGCCCCGTTTGCCGCGCTGCTGGCGCGCGCGACCGCCCCGCCGCTGGCAATTCGCAATTGTTGCCTGCGCCTCTGAACCACCGGAACGTGTAACCGATCATCCCCCGCCTTTCCTGCGCGGGGACTGCCATTGACGGTTTTTCCGGAGGTTTCATGTCATCGTCTTTTCCTGGCCGCCTGCCTGTGCGGCCTTCCCTGCGTCGTACGCTGGCGGCGTGGCTTGCGCTCATGCTGTGGCTGCAGGCAGAGCCCGCGCCTGCAGCCACGGGCTCTGTCGATGCGGCGTCGGCGCCGCTGACCCTGCGCGAGGCGCAACGCCTGGCGGTCGCCCGTTCGCTGCAGCTGACGGCCAGCGATCTTGCGGCGCAGGGTGCGCGCGCAATGGCGATTGCCGCCGCACAGCTGCCGGACCCGGTACTGAAAGCCGGCATCGACAATCTGCCGGTCTCGGGCAGCGACCGTTTTAGTCTCGGCAACGATTTCATGACGATGCGCCGCGTCGGCGTCATGCAGGAACTCACCCGCGCCGACAAGCGCGCGCTGCGTGCCGAACGTCTCGAGCGCAGCGCCGACCGGTCGCTCGCCGAAAAAGCCGCGGCAACCGCCGCGATCGAACGCGATACCGCGCTTGCCTGGCTCGATGTCTACTACGCGCAGGCAATGGCAGCCGTGGTTGCCGAACAGGGCACGCAGGCAAGCCTGGAAATCCAGGCGGCCGAGGGCGCCTACCGGGCCGGCCGCGCCAGCCAGGCCGACCTGATCGCCGCCCGCGCCGCCGGCGTCATGCTGGAAGACCGCGCCAGCGAGAGCGCGCAGCGCCTGCGCAGCGCCCGCATCCTGCTGGCACGCCGCACCGGTGCGGCCACCGACATCGTCCTGGCAGCGTTACCCGCAAGCGATGCGATCCGGCTCGATACCGCCAGCCTCGAAGGGCAGCTCGCGCATCATCCGGCAATCGCCGTCCTGGCGCGCCAGGAAGCGATCGCCGACACCGATGCGCGCCTGGCTGCTGCCAACCGCAATGCCGACTGGAGCGTCGAGCTGGCCTTCCAGCAACGCGGCGGCGCCTATTCGAACATGGTGTCGGTCGGTGTCTCGATACCGCTGCAATGGGACCGGGCGCAGCGCCAGGACCGGGAACTGTCGGCGCGGCTGGCAATGGTCGGACAGGCGCGCGCCGAACGCGAGGAAATGCTGCGCGAGCATGTCGCCCAGACGCGGGCGCTGGTCGACCAATGGCAGAGCGGCCGCCAGCGCCAAGCCCGCTACCGCACCGAACTGATACCGCTGGCGGAGGCCCGTACCGGCGCGGTGATGACCGCCTACCGGGGCGGCAAGGCAACCCTGGCAGACCTGCTGGCGGCGCGGCGCGGCGCCATCGAGGTCACGCTGCAGGCATTGCAGCTCGAAGCCGACACCGCGCGCTTGTGGGCGCAACTGAATTTTCTTGCGCCGCTCGACGCCATGACGGCGCCGGTCGGCGCAATCGCACCGGAGGCAGCGAAATGACACAACGGATCATGGCTTTATCCGTGCTGGCAGCCGCGCTGCTGGCCGCAGGCGGCTACGGCCTGCACCGGGCCGGCGTGCAGCAGGGCAGCCGCCAAAACCCACCGGCCGCTGCGATGG
>JANXSS010000347.1 GCA_025356535.1 Herminiimonas sp. | reverse complement strand
CTCTTTTGCATGATGAACAGTAAGCGAATGAACACGTCGATATTGTCTCAGACCGGAGCGTTGGCGGAAACAGTAAGTCGTTAATTAATCAGTGCTTCCCTATTGGTCAATCACTGAAATTTAGAGGCGACAACTAGGCTGACATAGGGGGTTACTCACCTTTGCACAGTGCAAAGCTCCGCGTGCGTTGCGCATTCCCTTTCTCTTGCCCGAGGTTTTGTGTGAGGCATCGCAAGCAAGTGAAAAAGGGACTAGGGCAGGATATCGTTGGTGGTAGTGGTGTGGCACAGGAGGCCAAATGGGCGGTCGCAACGGGCAGGCGCACCTGTCAACTTATGTCCCAGAAGAACTGGCTGCGGCGTTCAAGTTGGTGGCGCGCAGCACCGACGGCGGCACGGCGGGCCTGCTGCGGCGCCTGATTGCCGAAGCCGTCGATCACGCCAAACCTGACCAAGCTTTGCACAGTGCAAAGCCAGCGCGTGCGCTGATCGCGCCACGTGGCGTAGGACATGGCAAGCAAATCGGTTTTCGATTACGTCCGACCGAACGCGCTATGCTCGACAGAGCTGCAAGGGTAGCAGGGACCACGCCAGCAAATTGGGTACGATCGCTTGCGCTGGTCCACCTCGCCCATTGTCCTCAATGGAACGCAACCGAGTTGGAAGCGTTGCGCGACCTGTTCCGCGAACTGCGTGTGATTGGCAACAACGTCAACCAGATCGCTCACGCGATGAACGCTGCTATGCATACCGGCAGGTACCCACCGGCGCAAGGCGACGCAGTCCGTGAGGCAACCGACCAAGTCAAGGTTGAGATGCGCCGCATCGTCGCCGTCATGACTGGAAATTTTGATTACTGGGGCTTGCCGGATGCCGAGAGGCCGACATCAACGCCGCAGGCGGTTCAACAAGCCAACGTCGCAGCCAGGGCAGCCGATGAAAAGCGAAAAAATCGGGCCAGAAAACGGCCGCCGCGTTTTGCAGACAAGCCTTGAGGCAACTAACGGCGCAAACATTGGGAGCTATTCGGACCGCTGCAAAATACAGCGTTCAAGGCAGACTGAGACGAATCATCAGGCGGCTCTAATCTCGTTGAGTAGATCGGGATGGCGTTAAATCTGGCTAATTATTTCGCTTCTGGTCAATTGGCGTTTTTCCCGAACGGAAAGTATTATAAGAAATGCCGTAAATGACATCAACGGATCTATAATGCACTCATTGATATCAACTAAAAAGGGTGTACCCGATGGCATCTGTCACCGTACGTAACCTGCCTGATGAAACGCATCGCGCCTTGCGCATACGCGCCGCAACGCATGGCCGCAGCACCGAGGCTGAAATCCGGGCAATCCTTGAATCTGCCGTGCGGCCCGAGAGCCGGACCAAGCTCGGCACGCTGCTGGCCGAAATCGGCCGCGAAGCTGGCGGGGTCGACCTTGAGATTGAACGCGACAGGACGCCTGCCGAACCCATGAGTTTTGAATGATCCTGCTCGACACCAACGTCATTTCCGAGCCATTGAAAACGGCAGCCGACGCAAACGTCCTTGCCTGGATTGATGCGCAGATCATCGAAACGCTATACCTCTCGACAATCAGTCTTGCAGAGCTGCGCTTCGGTATTGCCGTACTGCCCGAGGGGAGACGCCGGGATGCGCTGCAGCTGGGCCTCGAGCAGCGGATCTTGCCATTGTTTGCGGGCCGCATTCTGACGTTTGATGAAACCGCATCGCAATCCTATGCAACGCTGCGCGCCCGCGCTCGTGTCGCTGGGCAAGCCGTTGCGCCGGCAGACGGCTATATCGCTGCCATCGCAGCCACGCATGGTTTCGCAATAGCCACGCGCGATACGTCGCCGTTTGAAGCAAGCGGCCTGGTTGTCATCAACCCCTGGACATGGCAGGCCCATTGACGCTTGTGTGCCGAATGTGGTTTTAGCCAGTCCGTTGACTTGATCAGGTGCTCGGCAAACCTCGCCCTTCTTGACCGTTTTCAATGATCGCCGTCGGTGACCCTGCCCCAATGAATAGAGGCTAATTCTGGGGTACGGTTAAATCCGGTGATCAAACAGTGGGCAAATTCAGGTGTGCAGATTCTGGACGATCGTCGGATCGCGTTGGACAGTACTGTTAAAATTCGGCACGCTTCTGATGCAATTAATGGGATCCAATCCGGTGGCATCCGGACGGTGCAAAGCGTCTGCAGCGCCTTGGGTCTCAGTGACATGCCAATGCGTCGGGAGCACGCGTGGGCGTAATAGCAACGATACAGCTAGTCCAACAACAACAGTTGCCACAGCCCGGCGCCAACGCCGTCAGGATCAAGCGGCCACATATGTCGGTTGCCTGCATTGCACCACACGCCAATAAGGATCATCGAATGGTTTTGCGCCGTAACCGTCTCGTCCGTCTAGTGCAAGCGCGCCCGCGCCTCATCATCGTTTCAGGATTGGGCATTGCCGTCGGCTGGCTGTTGCCTGATACGGTGACCTCGCATCTTGTCACCCGCCTTCTTATCGGCTGGAACACGGGTACCTGCCTGTACGTTTTACTTGCTACCGAGATGATGATGCGTTCGTCACAGCAGAACATGCGCCATCGCGCGCTCTTGCAGGATGACGGAAAGTGGGTCTTGCTGATCTTGGTGATGGTTACCAGTCTCGCAAGTCTGGCCGCAATCGCTGCTGAACTTGCCGTCG
>JANXSS010000339.1 GCA_025356535.1 Herminiimonas sp. | reverse complement strand
TGGTCCGCTTTTCGGTGCTGTTGATGCTGTTCAAGGCTGATGGCATGAAACACTCCCCGTTTGGAATTGAATTGAGTGTGCGAATCATCACATAGCGGTGCAATCTGCCAAATCAGTGATCGTGCCATTCGGGTGTGGGATTACACCGACAACGGCAAAGGGCGGCAGGACCGTTTATTTTGGCTCCGACAGCGCAGCGCAAAGATGCGCCCTGTCAATTCTGCGTCACGCCTTGTGTCAGTCGCAAAAGCAAAAGGCGCAGTTGCGACAGGTCGGAGGTCTTGTCGAAAAAATACTGGACGCCGTATTGCTGGCCGACGCGGCGGTAGGCCGTACTGACGTTATTGCTGAAAATTATCTTCAGGTTCTGCCGCAGCAGGCCGGCGGCAGCCAGGCTGCGCAGCAGGCTGATGCCATTGCCCTGCTTGAGTTCGATGTCGAAAATGACGACGTCCTGGGCTTCCTGTTTCAAGCGTGACAGCGCATCAATTTCCGTGTCGGCAAAGCCGGTGAAAAGCAGGCCGGGAATATCCGACAGGTTCTCGATGATCAGTTCCCGGACTGCCGCCGAATCTTCGACCAGGAAGACCCTCAGGGGGTTGGTCGAAGCGGTCGTTGCGGCAGGCGGTTGATTCATGATCGTTGCGCTGATGCGTCCATTTACGGCAGATGATTGTCATGCCGCAAGACGGCAGGTGCGACGGCGCCTGAGGCGGCGTCAATCGATCAGGTTTTGCTTGATCGCGTAATAGATAATGTCGGCATTGCTTGTCATGTTCATTTTCTGCAGGACCCGGGCGCGATAGGTGCTCACCGTCTTGACGCTCAGGCACAGTTCATCGGCGATCTTGGTGACACCGTCGCCCTGGCTGAGCTTGTAGAAAATTTCGTATTCCCTTGCCGAAAGCGTTTCGTGCAGCGGTTTGTCGGTGTCGGTGTCGGGGTCCATCGTCAGCAGTTCCGCCACGGCATAACTGATGTACTTGTGGCCGCGCATGATGGTCTGGATTGCCGTGACGAGCTCGGTTGCCAGCGCTTCCTTCTGCACGTAACCCGAGGCGCCGCTGCGCAGGATCTGCACCGCATAGCGATTTTCGGGATGCATGCTGAGAATGAGGACCGGCAGATTCGGCTTTTCGCGCTTGATCTGCTTGAGGACCTCGACGCCGCTTTTGTCGGGCATGGCGATGTCGAGCAGGACAATGTCCCAATCCTGCGCCCGTATCAGACGAATTGCTTCTTCAGCGGTACCGGCTTCGCCGGCGATCTGCATGTCGGGTATGTCAGCAACGAAATATTGAACGCCGGCACGCACCACGGCGTGGTCATCAACTACGAGAATTTTTATCATATAAATATTACGCGACCGGCGCGGGCACCGGCACTTGCCGTTTCAAGGTGGACAGGTACGCCCTCGGGCGAACGCAGTTACGCCCGTAACAGGCGCATCGCACCGATTGTAACGTGTCTCTTCCTGCGGCAGCAGCGTGGTACGCGCGCCCGCCCGCTTATTCCCCGAAATACACGGCGTGCCCCGGTCCGAGGGCCGTTGCGCGCGTCTTTCGCGACGCAACGCCTGTCAGCGCCAAGTGTCGGGCAAGTGACGTGGGACTGCCATCAGCAACATGGCGAACCGGCCGTAGGCGAGCACCTACACTCGATTACCGCTACCTTCGAAATGCAAGCGCCGGTTACACGTACCTGTACAGCAGCAACGCATTGGCATCCGATGCAAAAATGCCCTCACATTGTCTTACAGGCGAATCAGGCGCTGTCCTATCGGAATGGATGCTGGCCTTGGCTAGACTTTGAACCAGACCTAAAAAAACATCTTCTCGAACATAAATTTTCAAGGAAAAATCATGGACAAGGACAACACGATTTCAGCACTGAATAACCTGATCGAAACAAGCCGCGACGGCGAAGAAGGCTTTCGCACTTCAGCCGAACATGCGCGCGATGCGCAATTGAAAGCGCTCTTTGCAAATCGCGCAGCCAGTTGCGCGCAGGCGGTTCAGGAATTGCAGCAAGTGGTGCAGGCATAGGGCGGCAAGCCGGCCGAGTCGAGCAGCATGAGCGGCACCCTGCATCGGCGCTGGGTCGACTTCAAGTCAGCCATTACCGGCCAGGACGACGTTGCCATCCTCAACGAAGTCGAGCGGGGCGAGGATGTCGCCGTGGCCAGCTACAAGAAGGCGCTGGCAATGGACCTGCCAAGCGATATTCGCAACCTGATCGAACGGCAGTTCCAGGGCGTGCTGAAAAATCACGACCAGGTCAAGCAGTTGCGCAATCAGTTCCGCGCACAGTAAGCCCGTACGGCCAGGCAGGACATGACGGTGGACGACGCCTGTACGGGTCGTCCACCGTTTTGCTTCTGGCGAAGATCAATGCGGTCTACCGTACGCCAGCCGAATGCGCCTGCTCGTCGGCATGATAGGAGCTGCGCACCATTGCACCGACGGCGGCATGGGCGAAGCCCATCCTGATCGCCTCGGCCTCGAACATCCTGAAGGTATCCGGATGCACGTAGCGGCGCACCGGCAGATGGTCGCCGCTGGGCATGAGGTACTGGCCGATGGTCAGCATGTCCACATCATGCGCGCGCAGATCGCGCATGACCTGCAGGATTTCCTCGTCGGTCTCGCCCAGGCCGACCATGATGCCTGACTTGGTCGGCGTGGCCGGATGCAAGGCCTTGAAGCGCTTGAGCAGATTCAGCGAATAGGCATAGTCGGAGCCGGGACGGGCTTCCTTGTAGAGGCGCGGCACGGTTTCCAGATTGTGGTTCATGACGTCGGGCGGTGCCGCATTCAGGATTTCCAGCGCCCGATCCATGCGGCCGCGGAAATCCGGCACCAGTATTTCGATACGGGTTGCCGGCGACAGCGCCCGCACATGCCGGATGCATTCGGCAAAGTGGCCGGCGCCGCCATCGCGCAGGTCGTCGCGGTCGACCGAGGTGATGACGACATAGCTGAGCTTTAACGCGGCAATCGTCCTTGCCAGGTTGGCCGGTTCATCGACATCGAGCGGATCGGGGCGGCCGTGGCCGACGTCGCAGAAAGGGCAACGGCGGGTGCACTTGTCGCCCATGATCATGAAGGTTGCCGTGCCCTTGCCGAAGCATTCGCCGATGTTCGGGCAACTGGCTTCCTCGCACACCGTGACCAGGTGATTGGCGCGCAGGATGTCCTTGATTTCCTGGAAGCGGCTCGACGGCAGCGCGGCGCGTACCCGGATCCAGTCGGGCTTGGGCAGGCGCTCGGCCTGGACGATCTTGATCGGTATGCGGATCGTCTTGGCTGCGCCTTTCTGTTTTTCGCGCGGGTCGTAAGCGGGGGCGGCGCTTACCGCACTGCCGTCGGCAGATACGGCAGTGCCGACGCCGGCAGGCGCCATGCCCGGCTCGGGCGTGGCAGGCGCAGCGGTAGTGGAAGTCATCTGGCATCCCTTTGCAAATAGATGTTTAAAGTCATGTCCGGTTGTCGTCTGCCGCATCGGGCGCAATCGCGGCCGGGCGGCGGATCTGTCGCAGCAGGTGTGCTGCCAGGACATGGTGGATGGCATCGAGCGAACCGGTCACGCCGAGGCTGCGCATGTCGACGCTGGCCAGGTCCGCATCGCCGCAGGCATTGATGCGTGAAAACGGCGACAGATCCATCGCCACGTTGAGCGACACGCCATGATAGGTGCAGCCGTTTGCCCTGACCTTCAAGCCCAGTGCGGCGATCTTGGCGCCCTGCCACGGGCCGCCGGCCACGTAAATGCCAGGCGCACCGGGGTGCCGGCAGCCTGCCAGATTATACGCGGCGAGGGTGTCGATGACGGCCTGCTCGATGCGGCGGACGAATTCGCGGGCCAGCAGGCGCGCACCGAGCGCGCCGCGCCGCAGGTCGATCAGCAGGTACACGATTGCCTGTCCGGGCCCGTGATAGGTGACTTCGCCGCCGCGATCGGTCTGGATGACTTCGATGTCGCCGGCATCGCGCACATGCGCCGGGTCGGCGGCAAGGCCCAGGGTAAATACCGGATCGTGCTCGACTAACCACAGTGCGTCCGGCGTCGCCGTGGTGCGCCGGTCGGTGAATGCACGCATGGCGGCGTAAGTAATTGCGTACGGTTGCCGGCCGCATTCGACGAGTTCGATGCCGGGCAGGGCATCGGCTGGCGTTTCCGGGGGGGTTGTCGGGCAGGGCGGCGGGCAGGCGGGCATGGATGCAGTGGACCGAATCGACGCGCCGGGCGTCCTGCGGCGTCGCAAGCGGGCCCGGCGCCGATCCGGTCGGCTGTGCCTAAAGGACGACCTTGACCATCGGATGGGACGACAATGCCCGGTACAGGCCGTCGAGCTGCTCGCGGCTGGTGGCGCGCACGGTGACGGTCACGCCAAGATAATTGCCTTTTGCCGAAGGCCGGATTTCCAGCGTGGCGGCGTCGAAGTCCGGGTCGAACTGGCGCACCACCTCGACCATCGTGTGCGTAAAGCGCTCGTGCGCCGGTCCCATGATCTTGATCGGGAAGTCGCTCGGATACTCGATGAGCGAATTGCGGGTGTCCGGGTCGAGCGGTGTGATGGGGTCGGTCATGTTGTGTCTCCCGAATGAATGACTCAGGCGGCGGCCTTGGCAGCCTGATATGCCTCGTACAATCTGGCGTAGATGGGGCCGGGCCTGCCGTTGCCAATGGCCTGGCCATCGATTTGCACCACCGGCAGCACTTCCTTGGTGGCCGACGAGAGCAGCACTTCGTCGGCGCCGAAGACTTCGTCATGCGCGATGCGCCGGGTCTGCAGGCTGATGCCGCCGGCGGCGCACAGCTCCTCGATCAGGCCGTAACGGATGCCTTCCAGGATCAGGTTGTCTTTCGGCGGGCCCATCAGCACGCCGTCCTTGACGATCCAGACGTTCGAGGACGACGCCTCGGTGAGAAAGCCATCGCGAAACTGGATCGATTCGACGGCATCGTTTTCCACCGCATGCTGGGCCGCCAGCACGTTGCCCAGCAGGGAGATCGACTTGATCTCGCAGCGCAGCCAGCGCCGGTCTTCCATCGACACGCAGGCCACGCCCGCAGCCCGCACGGCCGGCGGAGGCAGCACGATCGGATTGGTCATGATGAAGACCGTCGGCGTGATGTCTGCCGGGAAGGCGTGGCCACGCTTTGCAACGCCGCGCGTGACCTGCAGGTACACCATCTGGTCGTCCGCCGGATGGCTGGCCGCGACCCGGTCGATCAGCGCCAGCCACTCTGCTTCGGTATGCGGATTGGCGATTGCAATCGATGCCAGGCTGCGAAACAGCCGCGCCATGTGCTGCCCGGCGCGAAACATCCGGCGGCCGTAAATCGGTATGACTTCATAGATGCCGTCGCCGAAGATGAAGCCGCGGTCGAGGACCGACACCTTGGCGTCGGCAATCGGCGTCATTGCGCCATTCAGATAGACCAGCGGCTCGGACATGTCGGTTTCCTGTAAAAGCATCGGGCGCCTGCAACACGGGCGCAGGCATTCATTCTTGCATGGCAGGCCGCGGTGCCCCATGCAAAGAATGCATGGAAGCGCAAGCGCCGGCCGACGCGGCGCTTACTTGAACATCAGGCGCATCGAATCCCAGGCGCGGCCGAAGATGCTGGCCTGGCCGATCTGCTCCAGCGCCAGCACCGGCAACTCGCTCACCGGCTTGCCGTCGACCATCATGCGCATCGTGCCGACGCGGCTGTTCTCGGCAATCGGCGCCACCAGCGGGTCGCGCCGCTCCAGTACCGGCTTCATCTTGCCGGCCACACCCTTTGGCAGCGTCACGAAGACATCGCGATTGAAGCCGATCTTCAGCGTATTCTGCGCGCCCTTCCAGACTTGCGGCGACTCGATCGCCTGGCCTTTCGCATACAGCTTGACGGTCTCGAAATTCTGGAAGCCCCAGTTGAGCAGCTTCTGGCTTTCCGCGGTGCGCGACTGGTCGGAGTTCGTGCCCAGCACCACCGAGATCAGGCGGCGCTCGCCGGTGCCGTTGGGACGGTGGGCCGAGGCGATCATGCAATAGCCGGCGCCCTCGGTGTGACCGGTCTTCATGCCGTCCACGGTCGAGTCGAGCCAGAGCAGGCGGTTGCGGTTCGGCTGGGTGATCTTGTTGTAGGTAAAACTTTTAACGGAATCGATCTTGTAGAAGTCCGGATAGTCGGCAATCACGCGCGAGGCCAGCACCGACAGATCCTGCGCGGTGGAATAGTTTTCCTTGCTCGGCAAGCCGTGCGGATTGCCGAAATGCGTGGCCTTCAGGCCCATGCGCTCGGCTTCGCGGTTCATCAGGACGACGAAGGTGTCCTCGGAGCCGGCAACGGCTTCGGCCAGGGCCACGGCGGCGTCGTTGCCCGACTGGACCATCAGGCCATGCAGCAGGTCGGAGACCGACACCGGCGTGGCCGGATCGATGAACATCTTCGAGCTGCTCGGGTCGACCTTCCAGGCGCGCACCGAGACATTGACCTTCTGCTCCATCGTCAGTTTCTTGTCGCGAATCGCGGCAAAGGCCAGGTACGCGGTCATGATCTTGGTCAGCGAGGCCGGCTCGATGCGCAGGTTCGGTTCCTGCGACGCCAGGATCTGGCCGCTGGTGACATCGAGCAGCAGCCAGGATTTTGCCGCCACGGCAGGCGGTGGCACGTTCTGTGCAAAAGCGATGGAAATGGAGAATACGGTTGCGGCCAGGGCCGCGCAGAGTTTTTTCATTGGGTTTCGAAGAGGGCAGGCAAAGTGTGGAGCGCGCATCTTATACCGGCTGGCATCGTGTTGGGCTAGCCGTGGCGCCACATTTCGACAAGCAACGTCTTGATATGTTGCAGCTTGCGATGAAAGAAATGATCCGCTCCGGGAATCACGATCACCGGCAGGTCCTGCGGCCGCGCCCAGTCGAGTACGGCCGACAGGGGGATCGTGTCGTCGACTTCGCCGTGGATCAGGATGGTGTCCGATGGCACGCTCGGCATCGGCCATTTTCCGGCCGCGCAACCGACCAGCACCAGGCGTTCGGCCGGCGTGCCTGCCGCCTGCAGGCGCTGCTGCAGTTGCGCCTGGACGAAGGTGCCGAAGGAAAAACCCGCCAGCGCCACCGGCAGGCCCGGATGGTCGGCCTGCATATGCGCATGCAGCAGCGCCATGTCGTCGGTCTCGCCACGGCCGTCGTCATGCACGCCGGCGGAAGCGCCGACACCACGGAAATTCATCCGCACGGCGACGTAACCGATCGAGACAAAAGCACGCGCCAGCGTCTGCACCACCTTGTTGTCCATGGTGCCGCCATACAGGGGGTGCGGATGGCCGATCAGGGCGACGCCGCGCGGTGCGGCAAATTGCGCGGCATCGGGCGCATCGAGGGCGCAGTCGAGCGCGCCGGCCGGCCCGCTCAGGAGAAAACGGCGGGTATGTGCATTCATGCGGTGCAGGACGGTTTCAGATTTTCAGGCGATCGACGATCTTGCCGCCGATCAGATGGGTGTCGATGATGTCGTCGATGTCGCTGATGTCGACATAGGTGTACCAGGTGCCTTGCGGATAGATCACCAGCACCGGCCCTTCTTCGCAGCGGTCCAGGCAGCCGGACTGGTTGACGCGGATCTTGCCGGGGCCGTTCAGGTCGAGCTGCTTGAGGCGTTTCTTTGCATGCTTTTGCGCAGCCAGGGCGTCGTGCGCGCCGCAGCAGGGACGACCGTCCTCGCGCTGGTTCATGCAGATGAAGACGTGCTGGGTGAAGTAGGGAGAGTCGCTCATGGCAGGTGCGGTATCGGATAAAAGCGCCCGGTTCGGGCAGGTCTCGATGATACACCTGCGGCCGTACCTGCAGCGCCGCAGCAGCCCCGCTAGTGTTGCGTGCTGCTGTGGGTGCGATGCAGCAGGAACCACAGTGCCAGGTACGGCCACAGCAGCGAGAGAAATTGCGAGGCGCCGTTGAAGTTGAGGAAGCGGCCCTGGGTCCAGCCCTGCATGGTGGCAATGAAATACGGATTGGCCGGCGCCGCATTCAACGTCACCAGGCAGATCGACAGCATCAGCACGGCGACCCGGCGCTGGGCCACGCGCGGCGCGAAGATCAGGCCGCACAGCATCAGGAGACCCAGCAGCAGGCCGCCCTGCGCGCCCGGCGTCAGCCAGCCGAAGGCGTCGTCGGGGCCGTAGAGCAGTGCGCTGCCGAGCGACTTGGTGGCCAGTACCGCCACGGTCAGCAATACCAGCAGCAGGCCGCGCGGCGCGCGCCGGCGCAGCACGCAGGACAGGGTCAGCAATGCGCCACTGAGACCGGCGGCACTGATGATCGCCTCCGAGAGCCAGTATTGCTCGACGCTCAGGTCGGCATCGTGGCGCAGCAGCGCGCCAAGGTCGACCGGCATCGACAGCGCGCTTGCCAGCCAGTCCGACAGCAGCGGCAGCAACTGGCCGTGGCCGAACAGGTAGGCCTGCGGATAGAGCTGCGCCAGCGGCCACAGGGCCAGCACCAGCAGGCCGCGACTGGCTTCATGGGTGAACCAGCGCGTGCGCAGCTGCAGGAAGCGGCTGTCTTCCATGAAATAGCGCGTCAGCGCCGGCGCGAACAGGGCGCCGATGCAGGTGCCGGCCGAATTGGTGATCAGGTCGAGGTTCGATGAAACCCGGCTGGGCAGGTAGGTCTGCACGGCTTCCATCAGGGTCGACAACAGGATGCCGGCAATGATGGCAAGCAACATGGCCGACCAGCCGCGCAGGCGGGGATACACCGCAAACACCGTCAGCACGCCCAGCGGTATGTAGCCGACCAGGTTGATGATCAGGTCGAAGCCGGTCCAGTAGTACGGCAGCCTGGCAGTGACGAAGGCAAGCGGCGACAGGCCGCTGATGCGCCAGCCGGAAAACGGATACCAGCTGGCGTAGGTGATCAACAGTATGTACACCAGCAAGGCGACACGGGCAAAGACCGGCGTGCGCACCGCCTCCGCCGGCGCTGGCGTCGAAAGTGACGCCGGGTGATTCGGCAGGCTTGGCGGAACCGGCGCGACATGCGGCATTCCGGAAGGCAGCAGCTGCCCGGCTTCCGGCGGCTGCGGTTCCGGTAGCGTCATTATTTTTTGACGGGCAGCGACGCCAGCCAGCGCATCATGTCGTCGATCAGGCCGTCGGTGGCGCTGGCCAGAGCGCTGGCGCCGCCGGCGGCGTCAGGCGTCGGCGCCGGTTGTTGCCGCTCGAAGCGCTTTTGCGCCTGCAGGAGGCGGCCATTGAAAACCGAGGCGCGCAGGGCGACCTTGACGCTGCTCTGGCTCTGGCTGGAAAAGCGCTGTGAAAAGTCTTCTGCCTCCACACGCAGCACCGGTATGTTGATCGCGCCGTCGGCGCCCGACAGCACCACCCGGCCGGACTGCGCCAGACGGGCCTTGATGCGCTGGGTCAGCAACTGCGGCGGCGGCATGCTCCAGCGGCTGGTAGCGTAGGGTCGCGGCTGCTGGTCGTTGGTATAGACCAGGCGGTATTGCATGCTCTGGTTGTCCATCCAGGCCGCCGCGGTCACGTCTGCCACCGTGATCGGCGTGGTTGCCGGCGACACGTTGTCGGACACGGCGGCGCCCAGTATCAGGCCCGGCTCCGGCGCGAGCGAGCCGAGATCGTAGGTGGTCGGGGTCGTGCTCCTGGTGCCGGCGCAGCCGGTGCTGAGCACCGCGCAGGCCAGGAGGCAGGACGCCAGATACGGTGACGGACGAGTTTTCATAAGAATTTTGCTATTTGGATAAGAAATCATTTTGGCACCGCGAAGCCTACTTCACCCGGGCCGGGTTCGGTCTTGCCGGCACCGAACAAAATGCCTTGCGGCCGCTGATTGAAGCCGTCGATGGTGCGATTTACGTTGTGCAGGGTCGATTGCACATCATGCGCCAGCGGCACCACGTCGACTTCGAACTGGTTGGCGACCGAACCGAGCCGTTCGGCGCTGGTCGTGAAAGTCTGCAGCGGCCCGCCCGGCGCCTGCAGGCGGGTCGTCATCAGGTTCAGGTTGCCGGTCAGGCTGCTGGCATCCTTCGACAGGACCGACAGCGCAGCCAGGGTTTTCTGTGCCTCGGCCGACAAGGCGGGCAGGTTTTTCAGGGTCGGTTCGAGCTGTTTGGGAATCGCCTCGATCGCGGTCGCTGCGCGGCTGACGTTGTCGAATGCCGCCAGCATGGCTTTCTGGTTTTCCGGTTCGAGCAGGGTATTGAAGCGCCTGGTCAGCGCCTCGGTCTGCTCCAGGATCGCCAGGCCACGCGTCTGCAGGTTGTCGAAAATGCTCGGGCGCAAGTCGATGCGTGCGACCTGGTTCTTGCTGCTGATGATGCGCACCGGCTTGCTGCCGTCGTCATCGAGCTGCACGTAGGCAATCCCCGTGACGCCCTGGTAGCCGAGGGTGGCATAGGTCGATTGCGTGACAGGCGTATCCGGCTTGATGCTGATGCGCACCAGGATCTGGCCGGGCACCGCCGGATCGAAGATGATCCGGTCGACCCGGCCCACGTCGAGGCCGCGGTAGCGCACCGCCGCCTGCGGATTCAAGCCCGGCACCGACAGCTTGGTGGCGATTTCATACGGCACCCACTGGACCCGGTCGCGATTGAACCAGAGGCCAAGCAGGATGGCAATCACCAGCAGCGTGAGCGTGAAGACACCGGCCAGCAGGGCATGCGATTTGTTTTCCATGTGTGCTCTTTATTCCTTGTGCAACCCGGCCAGCGCCCGCTTGCCGCGCATGCCGAGAAAAAATTCCTTGATGAAGGGATGGTCGACCGCCAGCACTTCTTCCGGCGTGCCATAGGCGATCACATGCTTGTCGGCCAGCACCGCGATCTTGGTCGACAGGGCAAAGATGGTGTC
>JANXSS010000315.1 GCA_025356535.1 Herminiimonas sp. | reverse complement strand
GGATGCCCTTGCGCGCCGAGTAGACGGCTGCGGCCGCGCCGGCCGGCCCGCCGCCGACGATCAGCATGTCGAACGGCGCCTTGGCATCGATCTTCCTTGCCTCGCGCTCGACGCCGCTGGTGTCGACCTTGGCGAGGATTTCTTCCAGGCTCATGCGGCCCTGGCTGAACTCGGTGCCGTTCAGGAAAACCATCGGCACGGCCATGACCTTGCGTGCATCGACTTCATCCTTGAACATCGAGCCGTCGATCATGGTGGTGCGGATACGGGGGTTTTGCACCGCCATCAGGTTCAGCGCCTGCACCACGTCGGGACAGCTGTGGCAGGTCAGCGAGACATAGATCTCGAAGTCGAAGTCGCCGTCGAGGGCGCGGATCTGGGCCAGCACGTCTTGCTCGACCTTGGGCGGATAGCCGCCAATCTGCAAGAGTGCCAGGATCAGCGAGGTGAATTCATGCCCCATCGGCAGGCCGGCAAAACGCGGGCCGTGATTCTCGCTGGGGCGATTGATGGAAAACGATGGCTTGCGGTGATTGTCCTCGCGACTCTCCGACAGGCGCACCAGCGGCGAACAATCGGCAACGTCGCGCAGCAGCGATTGCATGTCGGTCGAATTCTTGCTGTCGTCGAGCGAGGCAACGATTTCGATCGGTTGCGTGGCGCGTTCGAGGTAGCTTTTCAGTTGGGCTTTTGTGCTTGCGTCGAGCATGATGAACTCACATTCAGTTTTAAAAAAACAAAAAGCCCGGGACAAACGATCCCGGGCTTTGGCGCGCATGGCCGGCAGGACCGGCCAGCGCACGCGGGGATGTTGCAGACTTACGAAATCAGATCTTGCCGACCAGGTCGAACGATGGCTTCAACGTCGCGGCGCCTTCGCTCCACTTCGCCGGGCAGACTTCACCTGGATGGGCGGCCACGTACTGGGCAGCCTTGACGCGGCGCATCAGTTCGCTGGCGTCACGGCCAATGCCGTCAGGATGGACTTCGATCGTCTTGATCTTGCCTTCCGGATCGATGACGAAGGTGCCGCGCAGCGCCAGGCCGGCAGCATCGCCTTCTTCGATCAGCACGTCGAAAGCGCGCGACAGAACGTGGCCAGGGTCGCCGACCAGCGGATACTTGACCTTGCCGATCTGGTCCGACGATTCAGCCCACGCCTTGTGGGTAAAATGCGTGTCGGTGGAGATGCCGTAGATTTCGACGCCCATCTCCTTGAACTCGTCGTAACGGTCAGCCAGGTCGCCGAGTTCGGTCGGGCAGACAAAAGTGAATGCAGCCGGGAAGAACACGAATACGGACCACTTGCCCTTGAGTTGCTCGTTCGTGACGGTGACGAATTTTCCGTCCTGGTAGGCGGAGGCTTTGAACGGCACGACTTCTGTATTAATTAATGACATTGTGATTTCCTTGGCAGGGTTGTGTTGCGAGGTACATAGTCTAAATCTCTTGAACTATTAAATATAATAGTTATTTTCTATAGTTCGAATTGTACCAGTCTATGCAGGATGGCCGCCCCATCCGCCACCGTGGCCGGTGCCGGTGCAAAGCGGGTCTGTCAGGGAGCACGGCCACACACGCGTTGCAAGGAGGATGGCGTCACCCTCCCGAAGTGCGCTCACGCGATTGCATTCATGTCGCACGTCATCTATCCTGACCGACACCGACCATCCGATGGACCACGCCCATGCCACGCGTATCGCGCGAACAGACTGCCGCAAACCGCAAGACCATCGAAGACGTTTCCGCGCGTCTGTTCCGGCAGCAGGGCATCGACGGCGTCAGCGTTGCCGACCTGATGGCGGCGGCCGGACTCACACATGGCGGCTTCTACGGCCATTTCGCCTCCAAGGATGCGCTGGCCGGCATCGCCTGCGAACACGCATTCAAACAGTCCAGGGAGCAGCGTGAAAAGTGGCGCGCTGCAACTGCAACGCCAGCGGCCAGTACCACTGCCTTTTTGCAGCGTTACCTGTCGGTGCGCCATCGGGACGACCCCGGCGGCGGCTGTCCGGCTGCCGCACTGGCCGTCGATGTCGCCAGGCAGCCGCAGGATGTGCCGGTGCGGCAGGCGTATCTCGCCGGCATCCGCTCGATGACGGCGGCGCTGCAGGCACTGGCGCCGGGCGATGACCCGCAACGGCAGCGTGGCGATGCCCTGGCAACGATGGCGACGCTGGTCGGCGCGCTGGTGCTGTCGCGCGCCACCCGTGGCGATCCGATCTCCGGCGAGATACTTGCGGCAGCCCTTGCTGCGTTGAACGGCCCGGATCGTCCCGAGGCCTGAGGTCGATGCTGCGATGGCCCCGTCCCATGCGAGGCAGGCAGATCACGATGGCAGGCAATCGGCGCAAGACGTGATCCAGCGCACCGACAGGCGCTGCATGCGGTGGGTATGATGCGTCGCTTTGCAGCACCCGCATCGGCAGCGCGCAGAGTGCTGCCTGTTACCAACCGCATCAGAAAGGCACGCAAATGAAAATCGTAAAAAATGCATCGGCAGTGTGGCAAGGCGGCATCAAGGATGGCGGCGGCACCATTTCGACCGAAACCGGCGTATTGAAGCAGGCGCCGTATGGCTTCAAGGCGCGCTTCGAAGACGGCCCCGGCACCAATCCGGAAGAGTTGATCGGCGCGGCACATGCGGGCTGTTTTTCGATGGCGTTTTCGCTGATGCTGACCGAAGCCGGCCTGAAGCCGGAAAAAATCGAGACCAGCGCTGCGGTGACGCTGGAAAAAGTCGGCGACGGCTTTGAAATTACGTCAAGCCACCTCGACGTCGTCGCCAGCATTCCCGGCATCGACCAGGCACGGTTCGAGGAAATCGCCAACAAGGCAAAAGCGGGTTGCCCGGTGTCGAAGCTACTCAAGACCAACATCACCATGAATGCCCGCCTGGCTTCCTGACCGGCGCGCCGGCAGGCATTCGCATCGCCGGGCGGATCGCGGCCTGTGCATGCGCGGGCATGACGCAGGTCGTGGTCCCGAGGCGTCATGTCGTTAAGCTCGACGATTCTTGTATCGTGATCCTGGCTGGCGCCCTCCGCACCAGCCAGGCCAACCGGGCCACGCAAATGCATTCCTACGACAGTTTTTTGATCGACCGCAATGCTGCCGAAGCCGCCGTACGGCTGATGCTGCCGACGATTACGGCAGCAATGGACAGCCGCGAGGCCGGCGCCAGCGGCTTTCTCCACATCGTCATCATGCGCCCCGGTGCGACCGCTGCCACGCATGCCTTCGAGCAGGCGATCCTCTACGAGCACAGCCTCGGCGACCGTGCCCGGTGGGATGCCGACTACGCCGCCTTTGCCCGCGCCAAGGCACGCATTGCCTGGCGCACCGGCCTGGACGGCCATGTCGTCGCCGCGCTCAAGCCGCACCTGCTGGAGCCGGGCGACACGCTGCTCTGGGGCAGCGTGGTGCTGCATGACATTGCAGTTGGTGTCAGCGGCGCCGACCCCTGGTACGACGAGGCCTTTGCCGGCGCAGTCGCCCTGTGCCTGCATGCGCTGGCAAAAAAGGCATGCGCCGCCATGCAGCGCGATCGCATCGCATTGCCGGCCGCCGCCGCTGCACTGCCGGCCCCTGCATGAAACACGGCGGGCCGGGCGCAGCCGCCACTGCCGGCCGCCCGATCGCCCGATCGCCTGAAACCATCAGGCAGGCAGCCCGCAGCGTGGCAGGGCCGCAGGCGGCAACCTACAGCATGCTCGCTGCCGCCGTCTCCAGCACCTGCACCGCCTCCACAAAACGCAGTTCGTCGAGATGGGCCCGCAGGCGGGCGTAGCAGGGCTGGCCCAGGCAGTGTTGCAACCGGCTCGACAGGCCATTGAACTGATCCAGCGCCGACAGGCTTTGCTGGCGCAGGGCGTCGAGCAGGTTGGCCAGTTCATGGGGTTGCAAACCGTCCTCGGCCTCGGGCAGGCTGGCCGCTGCACCGCTCCCGGCGTCGCATGGCCCTGCCGTTGCCGTTGCCGTTGCCGTTGCCGTTGCCGTTGCCGTTGCCGTTGCCGTTGCCGTTGCCGTTGCCGTTGCCGTTGCCGCCACCGGCGCCGCCGCGAAGGCGCAGTCGGCTTCCCGGCGCAAGGCGTCGAGCGCCCGGGTCAGGCCGGCCGTCAGTTCGGCCACGCGGGTCGCTGCACCCGTCATGCAGGCAGCCTCCGCCTCGCCGGCATCGTGCCGGATGGCGGTCGCGCCGAGGATGCCGGCGCTGCCGCGCAGCTTGTGCAGGCGCTGCTGATGCTGCGCAAGCGCCTGCGGTTCCACCGCCGGCATGGCAAGGTCGGCAAATTCGTCGAGCAGGCGCGTTAAAAGCATGTGAAACAGCGCCACGTCATTGTCGAGTCGCCGGCTGACCTCGGCCGTATCGATGCCGGCAATCTGCGGCCAGAACGGCGCCGTTGCCGCCGGCGGTGCGGCCGGCGTGGTTGCCTGGGCGAGCGCGGCCGGACGGGTCAGGCGCAGGATACACAACACCAGGGCGGCGGCGTCGAACGGCTTGGTGATGAAGTCGGTCATGCCGGCGTCGAGGGCATGCTGGCGCTGGCTGCTCAGCGCGCCGGCAGTCAGGGCAATGATCGGCAGCGCGGTCAGCATCAGGTCGCAGCGGATGCGCCGGGTCGCTTCACGCCCGTCGAGCACCGGCATCTGTATGTCCATCAGGATCAGGTCGACGCCCTGCGGCCGCCGGTGCAGGCAGTCGACGGCCTGCAGGCCGTTTTCGGCCAGGATGACGGTGGCGCCTTCGAGCTCGAGAATGCGGCGGGCCACGTCGCGGTTGATGTCGCTGTCGTCGGCCACCAGGATGCGCAGTCCCTGCAGCAGGTGCCGGCCCAGCAGCACCGGCATGGCCGGCTGCGGTGTCTCGACGGGTGCGGCCAGGCCGAAGTCGAGCGCGACCCGGAAGGTACTGCCGACGCCGGAGGTGCTCTCCAGCGACACCTCGCCGCCCATCAGCCGGGTCAGGTGCTTGACGATCGACAGGCCCAGGCCGGTGCCGCCGAAGCGCCGCGTGATCGATACGTCGGCCTGCACGAAAGGCACGAACAGGCATTCGCGCAATGCCGGCGCGATGCCGATGCCGGTGTCGGTGACGGTAAAGCAGAGCGAGACGCGCTCAGACGTCAGGGCGAGCACCTCGACCATCACGCGCACCCCGCCATGGTCGGTAAACTTGATCGCATTGGCGACCAGGTTGGTCAGCACCTGGTTCAGCCGGGTGGCATCGCCCTCGATGCGGTCCGGCACCTGCGGGCTCCAGGCGACTTCCAGGCCGATGCGTTTCGGTTCGGCCTGCACTGCCATCACGTCGGCCAGGGCGGCGAGCAGCTCGTGCAGGCTGAAGGTGCTTTTTTCGATGAGCAGCTCGCCGGCCTCGATCTTCGACAGATCGAGGATATCGTTGATGACGGCCAGCAGCGATTTGCTGGCCAGCCCGATCCTTGCCATGAGCGCTGCCTGCTCGGCATCGAGGCGGGTCTGGCCCACCAGATAGGACAGGCCGATCACCGCATTCATCGGGGTGCGGATCTTGTGGCTCATGTTTGCCAAAAACAGCGTCTTCGCCTGATTGGCCTGCTCTGCCCGGTACATGGCTTCGCGCAGCGACTGCTCGTACTGCTTCTGCTGCGTGACGTCACGGGCCACGCTGAGGTAGCCGAGCAGCTCGCCGCCGTCGGCGCGCATGGCCGAAATCATCAGCGAGACGGTGACCGGCGCGCCGCCCTTCCTGATGTAGGTCCATTCGCGGGCCTGGCCGAGCAGCGATGGCTCGGTCAGCACTGCCTGCGGCGTGACGGCATGGCCGAGCCGCTCGGCCAGTTCGGCGCCGCGCCGCTGCAGTTCGTCGGGGTCGTGTATCTGCAGCGGCGTGGCGTGACCCACCATCTCGGCATCGGCATAATCGAGCAGGCGCTCGGCACCGGTATTGAACACCTTGATCCGGAACTGCGGATCGGTGGCGATGATGGAGACATCGGAGGCCGCGTCGAGCACCGATTGCAGCAGCGACGATGTTTCCAGCAGGTGCAGTTCGGCCTGCTTGCGCTCGGTTACGTCCTGTACCGCGCCGATCAGCTTGATCGGCCGCGCGCCTTCCCATTCGGCGGTACCGACCGCCCGGATCCAGCGCAGGCGCCCGCGTGCGGTGCGGATCTGCAGTTCGAGATCCCAGCCGGTGCCGTCGCTGCGACAGCCGGCAATTGCCGCCTCGAGCAGCGCGCGCGACGGCGCCGTATAAAAATCCAGGGCCGAGACCAGCAGTGGCCGGAAGTCCGGTGCGACTTCATGTATCGTGCGCGTCTGGTTCGACCAGGTCAGCATCTGGTTGCGCAGGTCGAGTTCCCAGCCGCCGACGCCGGCCAGCTGGCCGGCATGCGCCAGCAAGGCCTCGCTCGAACGCAGGCGCAGCTCCAGCGTCTTGGCAGCGGTGATGTCGGTGCGGATGGCGATGTATTTTTCGACCGCGCCGTCCTCGCCCAGGCAGGGCGCGATCAGGCTGTCGACCCAGTACAGGGCGCCGTCCTTGGCCCGGCTGCAGATCTCGCCGCGCCATGGCTTGCCCCGTTCAATCGTGCTCCACATGTCGGCCCAGAACGCCGCGTCATGGGCGCCGGAGTTGACGGTGCGATGCGTGCGGCCCAGCAGCTCGTCGCGGTTGAAACCCGAGATCCTGCAGAAATTGTCGTTGGCGTCGATGATGCGGCCCACCGGATCGGTTACCGAGACGATCGCATGCAGGTGGATGGTGCCCAGCAGCGCATGGTTTTCACGCAACGCCGTTGCCAGCGAAGCGGTCATGGCGTCGAAGGCGCGCGACAGGCTGCCGAATTCGTCGACCGCCTGGAAACCGCTGCGCGCCTTCAGGTCGCCATGCTGCACCGCGTAGGTGGTCGACTCCAGCGCCGCCATCGGGCGCAGTACCCGCCGGTACACCACCACGGCGATGGCCAGGATCAGGGCAGCGAAGGCGGCAGTCGCCACAAGTGCCGCCTGCCGCTCGGCGGCGTCGCGCGTGCTGCGCAGCGCGGCCAGCCGGTCGGTCAGTTCGACGGCAGCGTCGCTGATGCGTCGCGTGTCCGCCACCAGCCGGTCGGCCAGCAGGTCCCGGCGCGCGCGCACCTCAGGGCGATCGGCGCCGTGGACGGTGGCGTCGATGGCATCGAAGAGCTGCGGCAGGCCGGCCGTGATCCTGCTCACGCTGGCAATACTGGCCTGGACTTCGGCGTCGAACTGCGCCGCCTCGCGCGCCGCATCCGGCAGCGCGCGCGTCAGTTGCGCATGCGCCGCATGCCACTGCCGGGCGGCGCGCTGGCTGTGGTGCAGCAGGAAGTCCTGGCCGAGCACGAGCAGGTTGGTGCCGTCGCGGGCGATCAAGCCCACCTTGCCGTGCAGGCGCTCCAGGCGCGCGTTGTCGTGCGAATGCCTCTGCAGGAGCACGAGGCGGCCTGCCACCAGGCAGGCGGTGAGCATCAGGCCTGCCACCAGGAGCGTGCGTATGCGCATTGCAGCTAGTGCATCCGGCGCGGGCAGGCGCCGCGGGTGACGTTCAGATGGTCTGGCGGCGGTGTACCGGGCGGCACTGCCTGCGCGCGCAGCAGCGCCTGCAATGTCACTCGACGCCCAGGACCCGGACCTGCGCCCGGCCCGCGCGTTTTGCGCTGTACAGTGCCTTGTCGGCCGCCAGCACCAGCGCGTTTGCCGACCGCTGCGCGGCATTGCGCCCGTCTGCCGAAGCCGTCGTGGCATGCAGCCGGCGCGCACTGACATCGTCATCCCAGGCGATGCCGATACTCACCGTGACATGCGGCGCCGTCGGCGAATCGGCATGCACGATGTTGAGCGCGGCGACGGCGTCGAGCACGCACCGGCCGACATGTTCGGCGCCGCTGCGCGGCGTCTGCGGCAGCAGCAGCACGAATTCCTCGCCACCATAGCGCGCCAGCAGGTCGGCCGGGCGCAGGCCGGTGGCAGCCAGCGCCCGGGCCACCTGTTGCAGGCAGATGTCGCCGATCGGATGGCCGTAACAGTCGTTGTAGAGCTTGAAATGGTCGACGTCGATCATCAATAACGCAATCGGCTCGCCGGCACGCCGCGCCAGCAGCCATTCGCGTTCCAGGGCCTGGTCGAACTGGCGGCGGTTGGCGATGCCGGTCAGGCTGTCGACTGTGGCGATGCGGCGCAGCGTGTCGGCCATGCGTTTCATGCGCAACTGGGTCTTGACGCGCGCCTGCACCAGCGGCGCGCTGACCGGCTTGGCGATGAAGTCGGCTGCGCCCATTTCGAAACTGGCGACCTCGAATGCGGCCTCACTGTGGCTTGTGACGAAAATGACCGGCACATCGGTCAGCGCCGGCTCGGCCTTGAATGCGCGAAACACTTCGACACCGCCCATGCCCGGCATTTCGGCGTCGAGCAGCACCAGGTCCGGCGCACGCTCGCGTGCCAGGCGCAGCGCATCCGGGCCATTGACGGCAAAACGCAGGTTGCCCATGTGTGCCAGGATGCGTCCCATCATCTGGATCGTCATCGACCAGCAGAATATCGTCTTCCATTGTCTTTGCGCCTATTTTTTCAGACCTCTTATGCCAGCATTCATGCGGTCCGCAGCCACGTCGATAATTACTATAACGCAGCCGATATTGATTTTTATCAACATTAAATGACGTATCCGGACGCTCGCCGATGTCAGGCTGCCTGTGTGCAGCAGCGCACAGAAATACTGCATGCTTTGTTGCAAGCTGTGCTTCGTGGCTTGCCGATCCACCTTCTGATCGGGAGCCAGCAGAGGCGTAGCCAAGTCAACCTATCAGGAGCACCACCATGAACGAGAATCAAGTCAAGGGCGTGGCAAAAGACATCGCCGGCAAAGTACAGGAAACCGTCGGCCAGGCTATCGACAGCAAGGACCAGCAAGCCAAGGGCCTGGCAAAGCAGGTCGAAGGCAAGACCGAAAAAACCCTTGGCGACGCCAAGGAAGTGGTGCGTGACGCCGCCGGCAAGATCTGATTTCCTGAGGTGGACATACCGGGCCCGATGGCGTGATGCCATCGGGCCTTTCTTTTGTGGCGCACGAAAAAAAACCATGCAGCCGGCAGGACCGGTTGCATGGTTCGACGACCGGCGCAATGCGCCTGTCCTATTTCTTGAGGGCGATCTTCTCGGCGCGCAGCACGCCCGCCGATACCGTACCCTCGACCTCGACCCGCTTGCCGGCCAGCGTCGTTGCATCGACGCCGACGAAGGTCGTCGCTGTGCTCCATTGCACCGACAGCGCCTCGACGCCGGTCGTTAGCGTAAAGGTCTAGGCGGCCGTTTCGACACGGCTGGTTACGCCTTCGCGTTCGACGACGGTCTGCCCGTCCTGTGCCTTCTCGCACTTGAGCGACGTCAGGATGACCTTGCCGCTGGCCGTCAGGCTGCCGGTGGCACTGACCTGCAGGTCGTTGGCAAGCTTGCCCGAGAGGCAGGACGCAAGGTCGATCGACGCATGGGACGCATCGACCGCAACGCCGCGAATCCTGAAGTCGTCGTTCGCCTTGAAGTCGACCGTCGTGCCGTGCAGTTCGACTTCATTGCCCTTGTCCTGGTCGACGCCGCGGATGACGACCGTCGTTGCCTTGAGCGTGCTGTCGCTGCCGTAGGTGCCCTTGATGACCACGTAACTGCCGGCCTTCAGGTCCGCCAGGCCGCGGCCCGACTGGTTGAACGTGGCCGTCGACAGGTCGACCTTGACGCCGTTGACGGTGATCGTTTTTGCCGCAACGTCCAGTACCGCGACTGCGCCGCCTAATTCGGCTTGCTTGCCCTGGCTCTCGCCCTTGCGATCCTTGACCTTGACCACGCTTGCCTTGACAGCCGTGCTGCCCGCGGTGGTGGCCGACGGCAATGCCACCTGCACCTCGGCGCCATTGGTCAGGACGACGCCGGCCGGCAGCAGCTTCGCGCCGCTGTAGTCGACGAGCAGATTGCCAAGCTTGAACGTATGGGCCGTGGCCGACAGCTCGGTCACGATGCCGCGGGCGCGGTCGGCTTCATCTGCAATTTTCTTTTCGACGCGCGTGGCCTGCAGCGACACCTTGCCGGCACCATCGGTCTTCAGCAGTGCATGGATCTCGACGCTGTCGCCGGTCTTCACATCCGAGAGCCTGGTGTAGGGTGCGTCGAACACGGTGACCGGCCCCAGCGCGGCATCGGTATTGATGACGATGACCTGCCCAAGCACGGCAAGCGTGCCGGCGGTCGCGTCGACGGCGGACACGGTACCTTCGACCTCGGAGCCGACCACGATCTTGCTGGCAACCAGCGCGCCGTCGTGCTCGACCTCGACATGCTGGCCGAGCTTGAGTTCGACCGGGCGGATCGAGCCGTCTTCGATTTCCCGGCCGGCCGCCACGGCATGGTTGTCGATCCGCACGCCGTCGACGATGACGCTGCCGAATCCGGTGACGGTGCCGGAGACGGTCGCGGCGCCCAAGAGCGCCGGCGGCGCGTCGGCGACAGGTGGCGTAATGGCCGTGCCGCCACCGCCGCCACAGGCGCTCAGTATGGCGGCGGTACAGGCGGCGGCTAGCAGGGTCTTGGTAAATGCTGGGGTGATCATCGATGTTTTCCTGAAAAGTCTGGTCGGGGAGATGCGGCGCTTGATATTACCCTATGGAAACTTCATCAGAAAGGCCGCCCTTGCACTTTCGATTCGCATAATTCTCAACGATTCCCACCGCTAATGCACCTGCATGGGACAAAGCAAACTGCAGGGAATTGCCAAAAAACTGTCGAGCCCCTGGATTGCCGATGCCGCGAACAGGTCCGCGTTGCAGTGTCATCGGCCAGGTTGCCACCACCGCCACATCAGGCTGTCGGACCGTTCTTTCCGGTGTCAGCCGATGCCGCCATCGTACTGACGGTCGCAACAATACTGCCGCCGATTGCGTTCAGTATCAATCCGGCCAGGTCTTCAACTCCCGCCGTCGTTGCCGGCCGCGCCGCGCCGGGCTGGTTTTCGCTGTGCCATATCAGGTACTCGGTTGCGCCATCGGGCTCGCCAAGGGCACCGTACACCGACGCCATGATCGGCACATGGTCTCCATAAAAACACAGGCAACCGGCGCGTTGCGAAGCGCGCAGTCGCCCCGCCAGCAGGGACAGCATGCGGTCGGCGTTGCACAGGTGGCGCAAATAAAAGGTCAGGTCTTCGCAGCCGGCCGGCGGCGCAGCGTCGTAGAGGCGCTCGACGTCACCGGCCTGCATCGTCTCCAGGTGCAGCGGACCATGGTTTTCCATCGTGATGACGAAGATGAACAGGGGCGCGGCCGGTTGCGCGCCTGCGGCTTTTGCCGCATCTGCACCGTCGAGCAATGCGGCAACCTTGCGGGCGACCTCGATGTCGCCCACATACGGCCCCTCCCCCATCGTTTCGGTGAAGGCGCCGATGTCGATGAAGGCATCGAAGCCCAGGCGCGGATAGACCACGTCGCGGTCGTAGAAGCCGGCGATGTACGGATGCACGCAGACCGTGCGATAGCCCACTTCGCGCAGGTGGCTGGCAAGGGTCGTCACACCGCTGCGGGCAAGCCGGCGATAGGGGTTAAAACGGTGCACGCCCAGGCTGTCGGCCGGCAGCGCCGAGAGAAAGCCGAATTCTGTACGCACCGTG
>JANXSS010000276.1 GCA_025356535.1 Herminiimonas sp. | reverse complement strand
GGCGTACAGGAAATCGTGATCGGCATGGCCCATCGCGGTCGCTTGAACGTCTTGGTTAACATTCTCGGCAAGACGCCGCAGGAATTGTTTTCCGAATTCGAAGGCAAGCATGCCGACGATTTGCCTGCCGGCGACGTCAAGTATCACCAGGGTTTTTCGTCCGACATCACGACGCCGGGCGGCCCGGTCCACCTGTCGCTGGCATTCAACCCTTCGCATCTCGAGATCGTCAACCCGGTCGTCGAAGGCTCGGTCAAGGCGCGCATGGAGCGGCGCGGCGACAAGGACGGCTCGCAGGTGCTGCCGATCCTGGTGCATGGCGATGCAGCCTTTGCCGGCCAGGGCGTGGTGATGGAAACCCTGAACCTGGCGCAGACCCGTGGCTACGGCACCGGCGGCACGGTCCACATCGTCATCAACAACCAGATCGGCTTCACCACCTCCGACCCGCGCGACTCCCGTTCGACGCTGTATTGCTCGGACGTGGTGAAGATGATCGAGGCGCCGGTGTTGCACGTCAATGGCGACGATCCCGAGGCGGTGGTGCTGTGCACGCAGATCGCGCTCGACTATCGCATGGAGTTCAAGAAAGACATCGTCGTCGACATCATCTGCTACCGCAAGCTCGGTCACAACGAGCAGGACACGCCGGCGCTGACGCAGCCGCTGATGTACAAGAAGATCGGCCAGCATCCGGGTACCCGCAAGCTGTATGCGGACAAGCTCTCGGCGCAGGGCACGATCGGCAACGACGATGGCGACACCATGGTCAAGGCATTTCGCGATGCGATGGATGCCGGCCGCCACACGGTCGATCCGGTCATTTCGAATTTCAAGAGCAAGTATGCGGTCGACTGGATGCCGTTCCTTAACCGCAAATGGACCGATGCGGCCGACACCGCCGTGCCGCTGGCCGAACTGAAACGCCTGGGCGCGCGCATCACGACGGTGCCGGAAAACTTCAAGGTCCATCCGCTGGTCGAAAAGGTGCTCGGCGACCGTGCCGCGATGGCGCGCGGCGACTTGAATCTCGACTGGGGCATGGGCGAGCACCTGGCCTATGCATCGCTGGTCGCCTCCGGTTATGCGATCCGCCTGACCGGCCAGGATGCGGGGCGCGGCACCTTCGTGCACCGCCATGCCGTGTTGCATGACCAGAACCGCGAGCGCTGGGACGCCGGCACCTACATTCCGCTGCAAAACGTCTCGGAGCAACAGGCGCCGTTTACCATCATCGATTCGGTGCTCTCTGAAGAAGCCGTGCTGGCATTCGAATACGGTTACTCGACTGCCGAGCCGAACACGCTGACGATCTGGGAAGCGCAGTTCGGCGACTTTGCCAACGGCGCGCAGGTCGTCATCGACCAGTTCATCAGCTCCGGCGAAGTCAAGTGGGGCCGGGCATCTGGCCTGGTGATGATGCTGCCGCACGGCTATGAAGGGCAGGGGCCGGAA
The DNA here is from genome assembly GCA_025356535.1 of Herminiimonas sp. Lineage (GTDB taxonomy): Bacteria > Pseudomonadota > Gammaproteobacteria > Burkholderiales > Burkholderiaceae_D > JANXSS01. Next base: position 16,258 of record JANXSS010000276.1, on the reverse strand, counting down.
CATTCCTCGGCACGTCCCGAGCGCTTCCTGCAGCTGTGCGCCGACAACAACATGCAGGTGGTGCAGCCGACGACTGCCGCGCAGATCTTCCACCTGCTGCGTCGGCAGATGATTCGCCTGTTCAGGAAGCCTTTGGTGATCCTGACGCCGAAGTCGCTGTTGCGTAACAAGGATGCCGGTTCGCCCCTGTCGGATCTGTCCAAGGGATCGTTCCAGACGGTGATTGGCGAATGCGACGACAAGATCGATCCGAAGAAGGTCAAGCGCGTGGTGGCCTGCTCCGGCAAGGTCTACTACGACCTGGTCAATGCCAGGAAGGAGCGCGGCCAGACCGACACGGCGATCGTGCGCATCGAGCAGCTGTATCCGTTCCCGCACAAGGCGCTGGCCGGCGAGCTGAAGAAATTCCCGAACCTGGCCGAACTGGTCTGGACGCAGGACGAGCCGCAGAACCAGGGGCCGTGGTTCCAGATCCAGCACAACATCTTCGAAAACCTGGCCGATGGCCAGAAGCTGGCCTATGCAGGACGGCCGGCCAGTGCGTCGCCGGCGGTCGGTTATTACGACAAGCATTATGCCCAGCAGAAGGCATTGATCGACACCGCATTTTCCAAGCTCAAGGGCTTCGTGCTTACCAAATGATGACCTTGCGATGCGCTGGAAACCGGCGCCTCGCATGAACCACCCGAAACGGAGAGTTACATGGCAATTCTAGAAGTCAAAGTACCGCAACTGTCGGAATCCGTCGCTGAAGCGACACTGCTGCAGTGGCACAAGAAGGTCGGCGAACCGGTCGCCCGCGATGAAAACCTGATCGACATCGAAACCGACAAGGTGGTGCTTGAATTGCCCGCACCGGCGGCCGGCGTGATCACGCAGATCGTCAAGCCCGATGGCAGCCTGGTGGTGGCCGGCGAAATCATTGCGCTCATCGACACCGATGCATCGGTCAAGGTCAGCCCGATGGAAGTGACGTCGTTGCCGCAACCGGCACTGGCTGCCGCAGCCGAACCGTCGGCCCAGGCGCTGGTGGCGGCAACCGCATCGACGGTGTCGGCGGCGTCGGCCGGCGTGGCGATGCCGTCAGCAGCCAAGATGCTGGCTGAGAACAAGATGGCGACGACCGACGTCGCCGGTACCGGCCGCGACGGTCGCGTGACCAAGGGCGACGTGATCAATGCGCTCGACAACCGCGCGACCCCGTCGGCACCAGCGCCGGCCGCACCTGCAGTGCGTGCGCCGGCAGCCGTCGCCGCTCCCAAGCCCGCCCTGCAGCAGGTGGCCTCGCCGGCGGCGGTCGACCTCGGCAACCGGCCCGAAGAGCGCGTGCCGATGAGCCGCCTGCGGGCGCGCATCGCCGAGCGCCTGGTGCAGTCGCAATCGACGAACGCGATCCTGACGACGTTCAATGAAGTCAACATGCAGCCGATCATGGACCTGCGCACCAAGTACAAGGACAAGTTCGAAAAGGAGCATGGCGTCAAGCTCGGCTTCATGGCGTTCTTCGTCAAGGCTGCCGTGGCCGCCCTGAAAAAATATCCGGTCATTAACGCTTCGGTCGACAACAACGACATCGTCTACCACGGCTATTTCGACATCGGCATTGCAGTCGGTTCGCCACGCGGCCTGGTGGTGCCGATCCTGCGCAATGCCGACCAGATGTCGATTGCCGACATCGAAAAGAAGATCGGCGAATTCGGCGCCAAGGCGAAGGAAGGCAAGCTGACGCTCGACGACCTGACCGGCGGCACCTTCTCGATCTCCAATGGCGGCACCTTCGGCTCGATGCTGTCGACGCCGATCATCAACCCGCCGCAGTCGGCGATCCTGGGCGTGCATGCGACCAAGGACCGGGCAGTGGTCGAAAACGGGCAGATCGTGATCCGTCCGATGAATTACCTGGCGATGTCGTATGACCACCGGATCATCGACGGCCGCGAAGCGGTGCTCGGCCTGGTAGCCATGAAGGAAGCGCTGGAAGATCCTTCACGTCTGTTGCTGGACCTCTGACCATGGCAAAAAATTTCGACGTGGTGGTAATCGGTGCCGGACCGGGCGGCTACATCGCCGCCATCCGCGCGGCGCAGCTCGGCTTTTCGGTGGCCTGCATCGACGAGTGGAAAAACGACAAGGGCGGCCCCGCACCGGGCGGCACCTGCACCAATGTCGGCTGCATTCCCTCGAAGGCGCTGTTGCAGTCCTCGGAGCATTTCGAGCATGCCGGGCATGCCTTCGCCGAGCATGGCATCGACATACAAAGCATGCAGCTGAACCTGCCGCAGATGCTCAAGCGCAAGAACACCGTGGTCAAGCAGAACAACGACGGCATCCTGTATCTGTTCAAGAAAAACAAGGTGACGTTTTTCCATGGCCGCGCCGCGTTTGCAAAAGCCGCCGGCGTCACCTATGAGGTGCTGGTCAGCGGTGCGACGCCGGAGACCCTCGTCGCCACGCATGTGGTCATCGCGACCGGCTCGAACGCCCGCGCATTGCCGGGCACGCCGTTCGACGAGCAGCGCATCCTGTCGAACACCGGTGCGCTGGCAATGGATGCGGTGCCGGAAAAGCTCGGCGTCATCGGCGCCGGCGTGATCGGCCTGGAGATGGGCAGCGTCTGGCGCCGTCTTGGCGCGGAGGTCACCATCCTCGAAGCCCTGCCGGCATTTCTCGGCGCGGTCGACGAACAGATCGCAAAGGAAGCGCACAAGCTGTTTCTCAAGCAGGGCCTGGCGATTCATCTTGGCGTCAGGATCGGCAGCATCACCGCCGGCGAAGGCGGTGTCGATGTCGCCTATGTGGACGACAAGGGCGCGGCGCAGACGGCGCATTTCGACCGGTTGATCGTCTCGATCGGACGGGTGCCGAATACAACCGGGCTGGCGGCTGACGCCGTTGGCCTGAAGCTCGACGAGCGCGGCTTCATCACCGTCGACGACGACTGCAGGACGAACCTGCCGAATGTCTGGGCAGTCGGCGACGTCGTGCGCGGTCCGATGCTGGCGCACAAGGCAGAAGAGGAGGGTGTTGCCGTTGCCGAGCGCATCGCCGGCCAGCACGGCCATGTCAACTTCAATACCGTGCCGTGGGTGATCTATACCGCGCCTGAAATCGCCTGGGTCGGCCGCAACGAGCAGCAGTTGAAGGCCGACGGCGTGGCATACAAGGCGGGTGTTTTTCCGTTCCTGGCAAACGGTCGCGCCCGCGCACTGGGCGACACCTCGGGCATGGTCAAGGTCCTGGCCGATGCGAAGTCCGATGAGATCCTGGGCGTCCATATCGTCGGTCCGATGGCGTCCGAACTGATTTCCGAGGCGGTGGTTGCTATGGAGTTCAGGGCTTCGTCGGAAGACATCGCCCGTATCTGTCACGCGCATCCGTCGTTGTCGGAGGCCACCAAGGAAGCTGCGCTCGCCGTCGAAAAAAGAGCGTTGAACTTCTAGGGATGCGCATGCAACTCCGGTCAGGTGCTGCTGCATGCGGTTCTACCAGCGCCTTGCGTGGTGCGTCCGGCAGACGTGCAGGGACGATGGCAACGGCATTTTCCGCAGGGTGCGCGGCGGCGGTGCTTGCAATGCTATCCGGCTGCGCTGTCATGACGCCGGTCGCGCCCGGCATCCTGGTCGAAACGGAAGCACGCGGGCAACCGTTGCCGGGCGCCGCCTGCGTGGCAATGATCGGTGACATGCGCTGGGATTTTGCCAGCCCGTCGGTGATCACCATCGGCGCGGCGCGTGGCGTCTTGCGCATCGTCTGCAACCAGACCGGCTACCGGAGTTCCGAGCTGCTGTTCAAGCCTGCGGCCGGCTATGCCCGCTACCCGAAACGCCTCGTGCTGGAAATGAACCAGCCATGATCGCAGCATGGTTTCAGGCATCGAAGGCGAGCTGCGGCTCGCCTGTTTTTTATCGGCTGCGCGCCTCGATTACAGGCGTGCAGCGTCTCATGGTCCTTATCCGATGAATGTACGGGAGTTTTACCAACAAGCACTGGTCCAGCGCGGTTTTTCCAGTGATCCGGCGCAGGAGGCTGCCGTCGAAAAATTGCAGGGAGTCTACGAACAGTGGGTCGATTACCGCGCCCGCCGCGCCACGCCGTTCAAGCGTTTCATCAACCGCCCCGAGGTGCCGCGGGGGATCTACCTGTGGGGCGGCGTCGGTCGTGGCAAATCGTTTTTGATGGACAGTTTTTTCGTCGTCGTGCCGCTGGTACGCAAGACACGGATTCACTTCCATGAATTCATGCGCGGCGTGCCTCGCGAACTCGACGACATGAAGGGCGTTGCCGATCCGCTCGACGAAGTGGCACGGCGCATCGCAAGGAAATATCGCCTGATCTGTTTCGATGAATTCCATGTTTCCGACATTGCCGATGCAATGATTCTCTACAACCTGTTTTCCGTATTGTTCGAACATGGCGTGTCGTTCATCATCACGTCGAACTACGCGCCGGCGCTGCTGTATCCGGACGGCCTGCACCGCGACCGCATGTTGCCGACCATCGCGCTCTTGGAAGCCCGGCTCGACATCGTCAATGTCGACGCCGGCCAGGACTACCGCATGCGTGCGCTGGAGCAGGTCGACGCCTATCATTTTCCGCTTGGCACGCGCGCCGACCGTGCGCTGCGCGATGCCTTCGCTGCGATTGCCGAGCGTGCCGACGACAATCCGGTGGTACGGATCGAGTCGCGCGAGTTCCGGGCGCTGCGCCGCGCCGGCGGCGTCATCTGGTTTGATTTTGCCACCCTGTGCGGCGGGCCGCGCTCGCAGAACGATTACCTCGAGCTGGCCAGCCGCTTTCATACGTTCGTGCTCTCTGGCGTGCCGTGCATGTCGGCATCGATGTCGTCGGAAGCGCGCCGCTTTACCTGGCTGATCGACGTGCTCTACGATCACAACGTAAAATTGATCATGTCGGCCGAGGTGCCGGCCGATCAGTTGTACACCGAGGGCATGCTGGCAAATGAATTTCATCGTACGGTCTCGCGCATCAGCGAAATGCAATCCACGCATTACATGGCATCCGAACGGCGCCGCGTTGCCGAAGCAATCTGAAATGCGCCATGCCGCCTCGTGGACGGCCCGGGCGCTGCGTCATTGCGCGACGATGGCGCGACCTGGCGCTGCCGCAGCATGCCTGCGATGTTTTTCCGGGTGCCTGTGGCAGGTCGGCCTGTGGATGGCGCTGACATGGCCGCTGGCCCATGCGCAGCCGCAGGCGGCCGATGCAACGCCGGTCATCGCTGGCGCAATCGCGCCAGGCGCAGCGGCCGACGAATCGATCGACACGAACGCAACGACCCGCCTGAGCGCCGAGGTATCGGCCCGCTATCCTGCCAATACGATCGACTCGGTTGCCCGCGCAACGGCTGCGCTCGACGACGTTGCCCGCGCACGCCTGCGGGTGGAAGCGCAACTGGCGCGCGATGAACGCGCCTGTACGTCGGTGTTTTTCACCACGCGTTGCCTCGATCAGGCGCGTGAGCACCGCCGTGCTGCCCTGGCCGGGCTGCGACCGGTCGAGATCGAAGCCAATACCTACAAGCGACGCGCACGGGTCGATGAGCGCGAGCGCGCGCAGGCGCAAAAAACGACCAAGCCCGAGCCGGCAATGCAGCCCCGCGAGGCAAAGCCGGCGCAACCAGGCCTGCCGGCCGATGCACCTGCTGCCGACGCAGGGCGCTCGGCAGCAGGACCGGCCGTCGCGCCAGGCGCAGGCAGTGCGGGGCCATCGGACAAAACGTCGGCGGCATCGGACTCCCGGGCGCTGGCGGCAGGGCGCGCGGCAAGCCGGTCCGCGCCGCGTCAGGCCGCGGCGGTTACGCCGGCAATGCGCCGCGCGACCGAGGAAGCCAACATGGCGGCGTTCGATCGCAAGGCGGCCGAGTCGGCAAATCGGCAACGCGAGATCGCGGCGAAAAAAGCAGAGAAGGAACAGGATCGCTTGCGCAAGAATGCTGCTGCCGCGCCACCGCTGGCGACACCGCCAAGCAAATAGCGGCAACGAGAAAAGCGATCAGACTGCCCGGTCCAACTTGTCGACTTGAAATTCCGGCTTCGGTTTTGGCAGCGCCAACAGCTTGACGACACCCAGGCTGCAATTGTCCCCGTCACCCGTGGTCACGCGCTCGCGCGCCTTGTGGATGAGCATCTGCGCCGCATCGCGCGGCGAATGCGTGAACACGGCCGCACCGACTTCACCATCCTGGCAGTATTGCCAGAGCCCGTCCGAGCATACGACGAAGGCGTCGCCTGCCTTCAGGTCCGCATGCCGGCCGATGGCCAGTCGCGGTGGCTCGCCGGCCTTGCCGATCAGGTCCTGGGCGGCGCCTGCGGCGGGCGCGACCTCGCGACTCTCCTTGGTGCGCTCGGCCAGATTCGGCCCCGAAAACCGGTACACCCTGGAGTCGCCGACATGGCCCCAGATGGCGCCGCGCCCGGGCGTCAGCACTAGCATCGCCAGGGTGGTTTGCGGACGAATCTGGGTCGACAGCGTCATCAACCGGATCACGGTGTGAATTTCGCCGGCGATCTGGTGCAGCATCGCCTCGACGTCGTCGGTGAGCGGAGAAAAGCTTTCGAAAATCTGCTGCGCCGTGCGGATTGCCTGCTCGGCGGCGATGCTGCCGCCACGGGCGCCGCCCATGCCGTCGGCCAGTACCGCCATCATGTAGCCTGGCGCCCGCGGCGCGCCGAACAGGGCGACCCGATCCTGCTGTTCGGCACGGTCGCCGATGTGCTGGCCGGTACCTGCTTCGATCTTGTATGCGCTCATGCCTGATCCGTCGGTCCGGGGTTAAAGATTCTTAAATGCAACTTCGGGCATTATTGCATGCTGGCACCGTGCTCAGGAATCCCTGACAATTTTGTTGTGCGTAACGCAAGCACGGACACCAGCTTTCCTGCACGACCAGTCTTTACAGCGGCACAGGCGTCGCCGTGGCAGCGGACCCGCCCGGCAGTTCCCGTATATCTGTTCCGGGCCCGTTAATACTGCCGGTGCCAGGCAGGCTGTGCCACAATATGGGGATGAATCCTTCCGACGATATCCAGCGCCGCATCATCGAACTCGAGGTCGAACATCGCGATCTCGACGCGGTCATCGAAACCTTGATCCACGATATACGCCATGAAGAATTGCAGCTGCGTCGTCTGAAGAAACGCAAGCTGCAGTTGAAGGACCACATCACGATGCTCAAGATGCAACTCGTACCGGATATTCCCGCCTGAACCGTCTCGCGGCACGCCAGCGCACCAGCGTGCGCAAGCGATTGCGGTGCCCTGGCACCATCCGTCATGGACACCCCGGCATCCTCCTTCCAGATCGACGAACGTGAACGACCAGCACAGCGCACCTGCCGCCGCGGGCACACATGATGCCGACCTCGACCGGCTTTTCGGCCCGGACGGGCCGTTGGGCAGCGCCGTCGGCGGCTACCGGCCGCGCCTTTCGCAGACCGACATGGCCAAGGCGATCGCCCGGGCGATCGATGCGCAGTCGACCCTGATCTGTGAAGCCGGCACCGGCACCGGCAAGACCTTTGCCTACCTGGTGCCGGCCTTGCTGTGGGGTGGCAAGACGATCGTCTCGACCGGCACGAAGAACCTGCAGGACCAGCTGTTTCTGCGCGACATACCGACCGTGCGGCGCGCCCTCAACGTGCCGGTCACGGTGGCGCTGCTCAAGGGCCGCGCCAACTACGTCTGTCATTTCCATCTCGAACGCACCCTGCAGAATGGCCGCATGACCTCGCGCGACGATGTCGGCCACCTGCGCGAAATCTCGCGCTTCATGAAAATTACGCAGTCGGGCGACAAGGCGGAACTGTCGCAGGTGCCGGAGACGGCGCTGATCTGGAACCTGGTGACGTCGACGCGCGACACCTGCATGGGCTCGGAATGCCAGTACTACCAGGATTGCTTCGTCATGAAAGCCCGCAAGGAAGCGCAGCAGGCCGACGTGGTGGTGGTCAACCATCATCTGTTTTTTGCCGACGTGGCTTTAAAGGACACGGGCGTGGCCGAACTGCTGCCGTCGGCAAACACGATCATCTTCGACGAGGCGCATCAATTGCCGGAGACGGCGACGCTTTTTTTCGGCGACACCACCTCGACCTCGCAGGTGCTGGAGCTGTGCCGCGACGTGCTGGCCGAAGGCCTGTCGCATGCGCGCGATGGCGCCGACTGGGCCAAGGTCGTCACCGCCGTCGAGCGCGCCGCGCGTGAATTGCGCCTGACCTTTCCGCAGGACGTGGTGCGGCTGTCGATCGGCCAGATCGCGCCGTCGAGCGCTTTTTTCCCCGCGCTGGAAGTCTTGAAAAGCGCGCTGCGCAACATGGGCGCCACGCTTGCCACCCAGGCGCAGCGCGCCGAGACGATCGAACAATGCCGGGTGCGGGCATCCGACCTCGAGGCCCGGCTGGCCACCTGGACCAGCGCCAGCACGGCGGCTGCCGCAGCATCCGAGTCGGACGAACCCGGCAGCGTGCTGTGGGTCGAAGCGTTTTCGTCCTCGCTGCAACTGCATCAGACGCCGCTGTCGATTGCGCCCATCTTCAACAAGCAGCGCGAAGGTGCGCCGCGGGCCTGGATCTTCACTTCGGCCACGCTGGCCGTGAAAAACGATTTCAGCCATTACAACGCGCAGATGGGCCTGCGCAACGAGACGGCGCATTCCTGGGGCAGCCCCTTCGATTATGCGAAACAGGGATTGCTGTACGTGCCGGCCGATTTGCCGCAACCGAATTCGCCCGACTACACCGATGCCGTGGTGGACGCGGCGCTGCCGGTCATCGCCGCCGCCGGTGGCCGCACTTTCCTGCTCTGCACGACCAATCGCGCCGTGGCACGGGCGGCGCAACGCCTGCGCGATGCATTCGCGAGCCAGGGCCTGGCGTATCCCTTGCTGGTGCAGGGCGAGGCCGGGCGCACCGAGTTGCTGGAGCGCTTTCGCACTGCCGGCAATGCGGTGCTGGTCGGCAGCCAGAGCTTCTGGGAGGGCGTCGACGTGCGCGGCGATGCGCTGTCGGTCGTCATCATCGACAAGCTGCCGTTTTCACCGCCCGACGATCCGGTGCTGGCAGCACGCCTGGACGCCCTGGAAAAAAAAGGCGTCAACGGTTTCATGCAGCACCAGCTGCCGGCGGCAATCATCAACCTGAAGCAGGGCGCCGGCCGCCTGATACGCGATGAAACCGACCGCGGCGTGCTGATGCTGTGCGATCCACGGCTCATCAGCAAGCCCTACGGCAAGCGCATCTGGCAGAGCCTGCCGCCGTTTGCGCGAACGCGCGCCCTTGCTACGGTAGTCGAATTCCTGCAGGCCGAAAAATAAGGCCGTGCCGGGCGCAGCGCCGTAGAGCGGAATTCGCAAAAGTGTATTTGTGATGCGATCGATTCTGGTCGCCGCTACACGGCGCAGGGAGCGCCGTGTAGCGGGCTACGCAAGCGCGCTACAACGCCGCAATGTGGTTCGAAGCGGTGCGTAGCGCGCGTATGCCATGACGACATCTGCGCTGTTTCAGCGCTGCGGCTCGATGACGACCTTGCCGGTGACTTTTCTGGCGGCCATGTCGTTCAATGCGGCAGCCGTATCGGCAAGCGCGTAATGGCCCGAGACATGCGGGCGGATCTTGCCTTCCTGTAGCCATTGCATCAGCTGCTGCATCGCGGCCAGGTTTGCCGCCGGTTCGCGTCGCGCGAAATCGCCCCAGAACACACCCATGAGAGACGCGCCCTTGAGCAGCGTCAGGTTCAGCGGCAGTTTTGGTATCTCGCCGTTTGCAAAACCCACGACCAGGTAGCGGCCGCGCCAGGCAATCGAGCGAAACGCCGGCTCGGCATAGACGCCGCCGACCGGGTCGTAGATCACGTCGGGGCCGCGACCGCCGGTGGTGCGCTTGATCGCCTCGCGCAGGTCTTCGGTGCTGTAGTTGATCAGCGCATCGGCGCCATGCGCCTTGCAGACCGCCAACTTTTCATCCGACGAAGCCGCAGCGATCACATGGGCGCCGAGCGCCTTGCCGATATCGATTGCCGCCAGGCCGACGCCGCCGGCCGCGCCCAGCACCAGCATGGTCTCGCCCGCCTTGAGTTGCGCCCGGTCGACGACGGCATGATGCGAGGTGCCGTAGGTCAGCGTGATGGCTGCGGCGATATCGAAATCCATGCCCGCTGGCATCGGCATGACGGCTTTTGCCGGCACCGCGACCTGCTGCGCGAAAGCACCCTGGCCGACGAAGGCGATCACGCGGTCGCCCGGCTTGAAACCGGTGACACCGTCGCCGATGGCGCGCACGATGCCCGACAACTCGCCGCCCGGCGTGAAGGGCAGCGCCGGCTTTACCTGGTACTTGTCCTGGATGATCAGCACATCCGGAAAATTCACGCCGGCGGCCTGCACGTCGATTGCAATCTCGCCGGCTGCCGGCACGACATCGGGCAGGTCTTCGAGTGCGAGCGTGTCCGGCAAGCCCCATGCGTTGCAGACGATGGCTTTCATGTTGTCTCCTTGGTTTTTTTAAAATAGAACGATCGTTTGATTCAACGATTATGCCGCAAAATGACAGTCTGCCGACGATGTGGTGATGTTGCTTCAGGTAAAATAAAAACATGAAAATCTTGATCAGTAATGACGATGGATACCTGGCGCCGGGCTTAGCGGCGCTGGCCGAGGCGATGGCGGCGATTGCCGAGATCCTGGTGGTGGCGCCCGACAGCAACCGCTCCGGCAGCTCGAACTCGCTGACGCTGGACCGGCCGCTGTCGGTGCAGCGGGCGGCAAACGGTTTTTATTTCGTCAATGGCACGCCGTCGGACTGCGTGCACATTGCCCTGACCGGCATGCTGGAATTCGTACCCGACCTGATCGTCTCCGGCATCAACAACGGCCAGAACATGGGTGACGACACCCTGTATTCCGGAACCGTTGCCGCCGCCACCGAAGGCTACCTGTTCGGCTTGCCGGCGATTGCGTTCTCCCAGGTGCACGGCGGCTGGGCCGAACTCGACAGCGCGGCGCGGGTGGCGCGCGAACTGGTCGAGCGGCGTTTCGAGGCGCTGCCACGGCCGTTCCTGCTCAATGTGAACGTGCCGAACCTGCCCTACGCCGCCATCCAGGGCATCGCGGCGACGCGCCTGGGCAAGCGCCATGTATCGGAGCCGGTGATCCGCGCCCGGGACCCGCATGGCCGCGAGATCTTCTGGATCGGCCCCATGGGCGCGGCACGCGACGCCGGCGCCGGCACCGACTTCCATGCAACCGCAAACGGCTTCGTGTCGGTGACGCCATTGCAGATCGACCTGACGCATACCGGCCAGATGGACCTGCTGCGCCAGGGCCTTCGATGACCGACAAGGACAAGCGTTTTCCCTTGTCGCTCGGCTCGATCGGGGTGCGCTCGCCGCAGGCAATCGGCGACCGCAATGCCGCGCGCCGGTCGGTGGCCACGCCGCAGACGGCCACGCGCAACGCGGCGCGCCACGGCGAGCGGATGCCGCTGCCGGCCGCGGCGCCCGCGCGTGCCGCGCCGCAACGCATCCAGAGCGATCCCGATCGGGCCACGCCGCTGATTTCGCCAGCGGTGCGCCGCGCGATGGTCGAGCGCATCGCGCGCCAGGGCGTGCAGGACCGGCGGGTGCTGGCCGCAATGGAGAGCGTGCCGCGCCACCTGTTCATGGAGCCGGCGCTGTCGAGCCAGGCCTACATCGATGCCTCGCTGCCGATCGGCTACCACCAGACGATCTCGCAACCGTACATCGTCGCGCGCATGATCGAAGTGCTGTGCGGCGCCAGCAACGGCGCGCGGCTCGAGCGGGTGCTCGAAATCGGCACCGGCTGCGGCTATCAGGCTGCGGTGCTGGCACATGTCGCGCGCGACGTGTACTCGATCGAACGCATCAAGCCGTTGCACGAACTGGCGCGCAGCAATCTGCGGCCGATGCGGATTGCGAACATCCGCTTGCATTATGGAGATGGTATGCTCGGGCTTCCGCAGGCAGCGCCGTTTGACGGCATCATTCTTGCTGCTGCCGGACTCGAAGTGCCCCAGGCATTGCTGGAACAGTTGACCGTTGGCGGAAGACTGGTTGCTCCAGTAGGCGCTCGGCATCAGGTACTGCAACTGATCGAGCGCATCGGACCCTCCGAATGGACGACGGCGACGCTGGAAGATTGCCATTTCGTCCCATTGCGCGCCGGTACCGCATAGGACGATCTGCTGGAGCCGATCGACATGTTTTCAAGCGAAGCCACTAGGCGCGGCTGCAAGGCGACGCCGTGCACGAAGCCCCGATGCCACGCCGCATGCCGACCTGCCATACGGCGCCACGCATCACGTTTTGAACCAACGCCATGAATCCTTTCCATGACACTTAAAAAAATCCGACCGCTTGCCCTGCTTTCCCTTTGCAGCCTGCTGCTTGCCGGCTGCAATACGCCGCGCAGTCCGGCGCCCGTCACGGACCGGGGCACCGCCAGCCGGCCGCCGGAGGCAAGCCGCGCCGCGCCGCCGGCAGCAGGCTTGCAGCGCGCCGCCGACGCCCGCGGCTACTACACCGTGCGCCGGGGCGACACGCTGCTGCATATCGCCCTGGAATTCGGGCAGAACTATCGCGACCTGGTGAGCTGGAACAATCTTGCCAACGCAAACGACATCAAGGTCGACCAGGTGCTGCGCGTCATGCCGCCCGAGCCGGGCTCCGGTGCGCCGCAGGTCGCCAGCGTGAACACGACGTCCGGTGTCGAGGTGCGCGCGCTGGGCACGGCGCCTGGCGCAGTGCCGGCCGTGACGGCGGCGACGGCGCCACCGCAGGTCCTGGTCGTGCCGAACAAAAACGGCCCCCGCGGCGAGAAGCGGCCGTTTTCCGAGTCTGCCCTGGCCGAAATGCAACGACCTGAAAGCGCCAGCAACACGACAACGCCGCCGGTGGCGACGCTGACGCGGCCCGGTGATCCCAAGGCTGCCGGCAAGCCTGCCACGGCGGCACCGCCTGCAGCAGCACCGCCTGCCGCAGGCGCCGGCGCCACGACGGTCCTGCCGGAAGACGAAAACGTGTCGTGGATGTGGCCTACCGAAGGCAAGGTCGCCACCGGTTTCGACGACGGCAAGAAGGGCATCGACATCGTCGGCCGCAGCGGCCAGCAGATTCTCGTGGCGGCATCGGGCAAGGTGATGTATGCCGGCAGCGGCATGCGCGGCTATGGCAACCTGGTAATCGTGCGCCACACCGGCAATTTGCTCTCGGCGTATGCCCACAATAAAACCATCCTCGTCAAGGAAGGTCAAATCGTTACCAAGGGCCAGAAAATAGCGGAAATGGGTAATTCCGATTCCGACGTGGTCAAACTGCATTTTGAAATCCGCCAGCAAGGCAAACCCGTCGATCCGTCGAAATACCTCCCGGTCCGTTAAATGATCCGTAAAACCCGTTCGAGTCCTGATCCTGCAGTAACCAAGGCGATCGCGCGGCCGCAACGGGGCAGCGTCGCCGATGGCCACGGGCCGCTCTCTGCCGTCAATGGCGATGCACAGCAGGCGCTCCCTGCCAACGGTCTTGCCAGGCCGGTGCTGTCCGCCGAACGGATGCGCGACGCCGATGCAGAGGACGACACGCCGGTCGACGGCGACGACGAAGACGACGGGAGTGCAGACACCGCCGGGGCCGGGCATGACCTGGCCGGGGAGGACGAGGATGGCGCCGCCGGCGCTGCCCATGGCGGGCTGCAGCAGACGGCCGTGGCCCATACCGTGGTAGAGACGGTCGAAGACCTGAAAAAAGTGCTGGCAGCCGAGCTGTCGACCGACACCACCCAGCACTACCTGAACCAGATAGGCCTGCGGGCGCTGCTGACTCCGGAAGAGGAAGTGCGCTTCGCCACGCGCGCCAAGGCCGGTGTCTTCGCCGCGCGCCAGACCATGATCGAGCACAACCTGCGCCTGGCGGTGTCGATTGCCAAGCATTACATCAATCGCGGCGTGGTGCTGCTCGACCTGATCGAGGAGGGCAATCTGGGCCTCATGCGCGCCATCGACAAGTTCGAGCCCGAGCGGGGTTTCCGGTTTTCGACCTACGCCACCTGGTGGATCCGGCAGAGCATCGAGCGGGCGATCATGAATCAGGCAAGGACCGTGCGCCTGCCGGTGCACATGGTGCGCGAGCTGAACCAGATACTGCGGGCGAAGTATCACCTCGAAGCGCAGCATCACGACGGCAAGGACGCCAGCGCCGAAGACATCGCCCACCTGCTGGACCGGCCGCTCGAAGACGTGCAGGATATTCTCGCCCTGTCCGAGCACGCGAGTTCGCTCGACGCGCCGCTGGACAACGATCCGCAATCGAGCCTGATGGACCTGCTGCCGGGCGACAGCGATGCCGGTCCGGATTCCCAGGCAGAACATCATGAAGTCACGCTGCTGGTGCGCGACTGGTTGAAGAAACTGCCGGACAAGCAGCGACTGGTGATCATCCGCCGTTTCGGCCTCGACGATGACGATCCCTCAACCCTTGAGCAGCTGGCAGCCGAAATGAGCGTGACGCGCGAACGGGTGCGGCAGATCCAGCAGGAAGCGCTGGTCAAGCTCAAGCGGGCCCTTGCAGCCAAGGGCGTGGGACGCGATTCCCTGCTGTGAAGCCGGTCGCCTGCGCGCTTTCGCCAGGCCGCGAAGCCCTTTATAATCCGCGCGTTCCTCACTGACTCGATTGCCCATGCCGCAAAACATCATCGAAATAAAATCCCTCGACATGGAAGGACGCGGTGTCGGCCATCTCGACAATGAAGACGGCAGCGTCGGCAAGGTCGTTTTCGTCGAAGGCGCCTTGCCGGGCGAACGCGTCGGCTTCGCCTCCTATCGCAAGAAAGCGAAATGGGAAGCGGCGACGATGCAAGGCGTGCTGCGCGAGTCCTCCCAGCGGGTGCAACCGAAATGCGCCTACTTCGGCGTCTGCGGCGGCTGTGCGATGCAGCACCTGGCGCCGGCGGCGCAGGTGGCGATGAAGCAGCGCGTGCTGGAAGACAATCTGAAGCACATCGGCCGCGTCAAGGCGGAGATGGTGCTGCGACCGACGCACGGGCCGACCTGGGGCTACCGCTACCGGGCCCGCATCTCGGTGCGCAACGTGCCCAAAAAAGGCGGCGTGCTGGTCGGGTTTCATGAAAAGAAATCGGGCTACATCACCGACATGCGCAGCTGCGAGATCCTGCCGCGCCATGTCTCGGACCTGCTGGTGCCGCTGCGCGGCCTGATCGCCGGCCTGTCGATCATGGAGCAGGTGCCGCAGATCGAACTGGCCATCGGCGAGGGTGCCGAGGGCCTGGTCACCGCAATGGTGCTGCGGATCATGGCGCCCCTGTCGGCCGGCGACGAAGCGGATCTGAAGGCCTTCGCCGACCGCCACCGCGTGCAGTGGTGGCTGCAGACCGCCGGCCCGGAGACGGCCAGCCAGTTCTATCCGCCGCACCAGCGGCTGCATTACCTGTTGCCCGAATTCGGCCTGCGCATGCCCTTCAAGCCGACCGATTTCACGCAGGTCAACCACCGCATCAACCAGGTGCTGGTGGTGCGCGCGCTCGGCCTGCTGGGCGTGCAGCCAGCCGACCGGGTGGCCGATCTGTTCTGCGGCCTGGGCAACTTCACGCTGCCGCTGGCAACGCAGGCGCAGGCAGTCGTCGGCATCGAAGGCAGCACGAGCCTGACGCAGCGGGCCATGCAGAATGCGCTGGAAAACGGCCTGTCGGAAAAGACGCAGTTCTTCAGTCGCAATCTTTTCGACATCACGGTGGCCGACTGGATTGCGCTGGGCCGTTTCGACCGCATGCTGATCGACCCGCCGCGCGAGGGCGCCATGGCCGTCTGTGAAGCGCTCGCGGCGCTCGACCCCGGGCAGCAAGCCTGGAAGCCGCGCCGCATCGTCTACGTGTCCTGCAATCCGGCGACCCTGGCGCGCGACGCTGCCTTGCTGGTGGCCGCCGGCTACCTGCTGCGCCAGGCGGGCGTGGTCAACATGTTTCCGCATACGGCGCACGTGGAGTCGATTGCCGTGTTCGACCTGCCCGCGCAGGCATGAAAAAGCCGGCGCATGCGCCGGCTTCGAATAGCCATCCGCCCGGGCGGATGCAGCGTTACTCGCGGCTGCCGCCGAAGATACCCAGCAGCGACAGCAGATTGACGAAGACGTTGTAGACATCCAGGTAGATCTTCAGCGTGGCGGAAATGTAGTTGGTTTCGCCGCCGTTGATGATCTGCTGCACGTCGTACAGGATG
>JANXSS010000211.1 GCA_025356535.1 Herminiimonas sp. | reverse complement strand
AACGGTTCAACCCGATCGATTCAAGTTGTCGATGCTTGAACACGGCTCGGGTCGATACATCGAATTTTTGGATCCGAATTGCCGCGTGCTCGGATACAGTGCCTTCGCGCATGCAGTTCAGCATGCAGCCAGCGAAACTTTTACAACTGTCCAACCACCCACGGAAATTCACGATGAATAAAACCATGCAGTCCGGTCTGGCCGGCGTTTTCCTGAGCTTGATTGCAAGCGTTGCCCTGGCCGACGAGGCACCGGTCCTGCCTGTCGATGCCATGCCTGTTGCAGCGTTGCGCCTGCCTGCAAGCACGCCCGCACAGCTGCCCGCCGACCCGCCCGAGTCGTCGCTGCTGACGTTGGGCGACAGCGACCTCGACGGCATCGTTGCTGCGCGCCAGACCGTCACGACGGCTGCCCAGGCCAGCGCCCTGAAAGGCCGCGTCATAGCGTTCTCGATCACCGAGCTCGTTGCCAGCCGGCTCGTCAGCGTGTCGACCGCTACCAGCGTTGCCGTGGCAGTCGGCGTGCATCCCCAAGCGCTCACATCGGCCAGCGCGTTCGGCTTCTGACCGACGCCCGCAACCCGGCTGCGCCACGCAGCCGGCGCCCGGTCTGGCGCAACACCGACGCCCGGTCGCGCATGACCGCATGACCGCATGATGCCCTCCCCGCGCTTGCGCAACGGTGCGGCCGCTGGATCGCACCCGACTTCACCTTTCCGATTTCATCATCGCGCCTCGCTTGCATGCAGCTTGCCGAAGTCATGCGCTTGTACTGCACGATGCACGTCAACCTCACCCCATCTCGTCAAGCATTCGAGCGCCCTCTTGTGTACGCTTTTGATAGCGAATTTTTTTGAACTTGCGAAGACGACATGGTAGCGCCACGCACTAGAGCAGATTTCGAAATGGCGTATGCGTGATGCGTATCGATTCGGGCCGCAGTGCAAGGCGCAGCAATGTGGTGCGAAGCGGTGCGTAGCGCGCGTATGCCATGACGAAATCTGCTCTAGAGCCATCCGTACAGGCTGATTCACTTCACGCCGTTTCCTTTTACTGAAAGCAAAGATGAATGGTCCAACGGATAGGTTTTCTCTTCTGCAGACGCCGAACAAGGATGCCGCAGAGGCCCGGTTGGCGCGACTTCACGACACAAAAAATTTTCATGTCACCTTGAAGCAGTGGCGGGCGCTGCACGCGGTTGTCGATTACGGCGGTTTTTGCGAAGCGGCAGAGGCGCTGCACCTGAGCCAGTCATCCATCAGCTATGCCATTGCAAAACTGCAGGAACAGTTCGGCTTTCCACTTCTGAAACTGATGGGCCGTAAAGCCGAGCTCACGGCAGAAGGCCGGGCGCTGCTCACACGGTCGCGCAATCTGTTGTCGGATGCCGTGGAGCTGGAGATGTTTGCCGATAACCTGCGCCGTGGCCACCATTCGGAAATCCGCATGGCGGTCGATGCGGATTTTCCCACCCACCTGATCACGCAGGCACTGTGCCGCCTGAAGGAGCGGGGGCATGACATCCGGTTGGCATTGAGCGAACTGACATCGACCGAAATCGACGATACCCTGCGCAGCCGTCGTGCCGACATTGCCATCGTGCGCCAGACGCTGCCAGGCTTTAACCACATGCGCCTGTTCCAGGTCGAGTATGTCGCCGTCGCTCATGCGAAACATCGGCTGTCCCGCCTCAAGCAGGAACTGCAGTGCGTCGACCTGGCAAGCGAGATCGAAATCGTCATTACAAGGGGTGGGCCGCAGCATCCGGTCGAACGGGACCATCGGGTGCCGATCCAGAGCCAGCGCTGGTATGTACAGAGCGGCGACACGGCAATTCGGGCGCTGTGCGATGGCATCGGCTATGCGTGGCTCGCGCGCCACCAGGTCAGGACCTTGCTTGAAAACGGCACGCTCTGCGAGCTGCGAATCACCAGCAACAGCCCCCGCACGATGCTGCTCCACCTGGCGAGTGTGCGGCCGCTTGCCTCATGCGAGCGCATCGGCCTGCTGGCCGACATGTTGCACGGCATGGCGCAGGAAGAGCAAAGGCGGGCGGCATGCAAGGCACTGCTGTCGGTTGGGTAAGGGCTGTGCGTGGCGTCGCTCGCCGATCCGCCATGGCCGCATGCGGCGCGCATCGGCACACGCCGGCCTCGCTGTTTTTTTATCGGGCGGCCGGCTCTCCTCACGGCGCCGCTTGCAAGCCGTGCAGGCAGTTCGGGAGCCGCAAGGTCTTGGAGCAGATTTCGTAACGGCCTACGCGCTGCGCACCGCTTCGAACTACAGTGCCGCCTGAATCGATACGCATCACGCAACACCGTTTCGAATTCTGGTCTAGCGAAACAGGATCGGCAGGGCGGCATTGAACGTGTACCGCGGTGCATCGCCGCCCACGCCGACACCGAACTGGGTGACCAACGTCAGGTCGCGTGACAGAATCGACGTCGCGCCAAGCGTCAGCAGTCCATAGGTCTGGTCCGAGCCATCGAGCCGCACGCCGCCGACCTGCTGCTTGGCACGCAATACCTGTGAAAAGCCCAATTGCAGCGATGTCGCCGGGCTTGCCGCCAGCAGCGACGACAGCGACAGCACCGTCGCGTCACCCGGCTTGATGCCGTCCTTTTCAAACACCCTGGCATACCCGACGCTGGCAACAAACGCGAGCGGGTCCTGGCGCTTGACGGCAATGACTTCTGCCTGCAGCTGATGGAAACCGCCCCCGGTCGACAGCGGCGATGGCAGGTTCTGACCGCTTCCGGTGTTGTAGGTGAGCCGGCCGATCACGTCCGGCATGACGCCTTTTTCACGGGCGAAGGTTTTGGCAAGGCCGAAGGTCACGTCGCCCAGCCGGGTGGCACTTTTCGAAGTGACCGGGTCGAAGGTATTGTTTTGCTGCGCCGTGGTGTGGCTGACCGGCAAGCCGAATTCGGCCTGCGCATTCATCGGCAGGCCGATGCGGAAATCTGCACGGGCCGTGAATTCGTTGCGACGCACGCGGTTCTCGGCAATCGAGGTGATGGTCGCGCCGCTCGGCAGCACCGGCAGCGTCAGCAGGATCGGCGCGACCTGCTCGGTGCGGGAATATGAAAAGCCGGGAGAGAATTCGATCGTGCCGGGCTGCAGCAGCAGTGCGCCCGATTGCGTCAGCGTGCGCTCCAACGCGCGCTGCGCCGCATCTTCATCGATGTCGAAACTGCCGGCTGTTCTGGCGACCGGACCTGCGCCCGTCGATGCCGGTTGAGGCGCCTGTGGGGAAGGCGCCGCTGCCTGGGCGACGGATGCTGCAGGCTGCGCCCGCGGCGCTGTGTCGGGGCTGCCTGATGTGGTTGCTGACGGTGGCGGCGCTGATGCGGCAGTCGCGGCAGTAGCGGCAGTCGGTGCAGGCGTTGCCGACGCCGCGGCGCTGGCCACTGGCGCCAGCGCATTCAACCGCGCCTCGAGCATGGCCACCCGCTCCTGCAACAGGCGAATGGTTGCCGCGTTACGCCGCGCGGCGTCGTCGCGCAGGGCCCGGGTCGGCCGCGCCGCCGGCGCCTGTCGGGCCGGTGCATCGGATGGTGCCGGCAACGCGGCGCCGGTGGCGGGTTGCATCGTGACCAGAAGCCCCAGCCCGACAGCGGCAATCGCTGAACCGGTGCCGACCCGGCGCAGGCTCGGCCTCGATGGTGCGGCAGCGGGTGTGATTTGCGACGGTGGCGTTGCGTCGAGGCGGCGCGCGCCGGATGACAGGGACGGATCGTGTGGCTGCATGGGGCTCCCGGAAGGTACCCGCGCCGCCGCCGTCTGGCGTCGTCAGGCGCTCCAAGTATAAGGAGGCGTCACATCACCACGGCAGCGATTGCATGCGCTATGAACCTGGATCAAAACAGGTCATGACCGGAATCAACCGGAACGATACGAAAGACTTTCATGCGAAAAAATCCTGCGCGCCGCAGCGCCGGCTTTGCCGGTTGCCGCATCCGGCCGGACGAGCGTATCGTGCGCGTCGCGCGGTTCGTGCGGTTCGTGCACGCCGCGCGGGTCGTGCGTCTCGTTACGGGCCGACCAGCTTCCACTTGCCGTCGACCACGTGCACCATCACGCGCGCACGCTGGTCCAGTCCCAGATGGTCGGTTGCGCTCATGTTGAAGATGCCATGGGCGCCGGCCAGGTTGCGCACGCCTTCGATGGCGTCGCGCAGGCCCTTGCGAAATTCCTTGCTGCCCGGCTTGCCCTGCTTTAGCGCCTGCGGGATTGCCGCTGCCAGCAGCAGGCCGGCGTCCCATGCGTGGCCGCCGAAGGTCGACACGCTACCGGCGCCGTAGGCTTTCTCGTAGGCCGCCTTGTAGGCCAGGGCCGATTTCTTGACCGGGTTCGTATCCGGCAGCTGTTCGGCCACCAGCAGCGGCCCGGCCGGCAGCCACGTGCCTTCGCAATCCTTGCCGCACACGCGCAGGAAATCATTGTTGGCAACGCCATGGGTCTGATAGATCACGCCCTTGTAGCCGCGCTCCTTCAAGGTCTTCTGCGGCAGCGCCGCCGGCGTGCCGGCGCCGGCGATCAGGACCGCATCCGGATTGGTGCCGAGGATTTTCAGGATCTGGCCGGTGACCGAGGTGTCGGCGCGGGCAAAGCGTTCGCTTGCCACGACCTTGATGTGGCGCAGCTCCGCCAGCTTGGAAAACTCCTTGAACCAGCCTTCGCCATAGGCATCCGAAAAGCCGATGAAGGCAACCGTCTTGATGCCGGCGCCGGCCATCTGTTCGGTAATGGCGGTCGACATGTGGGAATCGTTCTGCGGCGTCTTGAAGACCCAGCGCCGGCGCGCATCGAGCGGCTCGACGATCGAGGCCGAGGCGGCCATCGAGATCATCGGCGTCTCGGACTCTGCCGCCACGTCGATCATCGCCAGCGAACTTGGCGTGACCGTCGAGCCGATCAGCAGATCGACCTTTTCTTCGGAAACCAGCTTGCGCGCATTCTTGACTGCGGTGGTGGTGTCGGTCGCATCGTCGAGGATCAGGTATTCGATCTTCTGTCCGGCGACTTCCCGGGGCAACAGCGCGAAGGTGTTTTTCTCCGGTATGCCAAGGGAAGCTGCCGGACCGGTGGCCGAGACGCTCACGCCCACCTTGATCTGGGCGACGGCCCCGGTGGCGAACGTTGCGGCGGCGGTGAGACAGGCGGCAAGCAGGCCCGGCAGAAGCGCTGCCGGCAGCCGGCGCTGCAGGCCCTGGCGCGCTGCGGGGTGGGTGGCGGTACGGGTAAGGCGATGCATCAAGGTCAAGTCGGTCAAGTCTGTCTCCGGTGTTGTTATTGTTTTGCAGGGCGCGGGCGGCGGCAACCGTGTTGTCCGCGCTGCGCGTTTTGTGTTGCGAGTGTAGCGTTTCGGTATTGCCGGCACAAGACAAGGCAAGCCGCGAAGCGTGCTATCGGCCGCCGCGCTTGGACAGATAAATCCCCCACAGCAGCAGCGCACCGCCCAGCATCTGCAGCGGCGCGATCGCCTCGCCGAAGATCAGCCAGGCGGCCACTGCAGCGGTGAGCGGCTGCAGCAGCAGGCTGACCGACGACAGCGACGCCGGCAGGTGCGCCGAGGCATAGGCGATCACGGTCTGGCCGCCGATCTGCGCCAGCAACGCCAGGCCGAGCAGGGGCAACCAACCGGCCGCCTGCAATGGCAGGAACGGGCCCGGCGCCAACAGTGCGAACGGCAGCAACGCCAGGCCGGTGATGGTGGTGCTCCAGGCCATCAGGCGCGCCGTCGCATAGCGGTCGCGTGCCTCCTTGATCACCAGCTGATAAGCGGCGTAAAAGACGGCGCTGCCAAGACCGAGGGCGTCGCCCAGCAGTTTCTGGCTGCCCCCGCTGCCGCTGCCAGCGCCGCCGCCGGCGTTCGGCGCCACCAGCAGTACCGCGCCGGCCAGCGCCACCAGCATGCCGACGACGAACACCCGCTCGAAACGGCGACCCCACGCAAGCCACATCCACAGGGCGATGAAGACCGGCGCGAAGTTCGACAGCAGGGTGGCATTCGAGACCGTGGTGAAATGCAGCGACAGGTGCCAGAGCGCCATGTCGCCGGCAAAATACGCACCGGCCAGCGCCAGCGCCGGCGTGAATGCGGTGCTGCGCCCGGCAGCGCGGTCGTCGCGTCCCGCCCGCAGCGCCCACAGCCACAACAGGGGCGCCGCCAGCCCCATGCGCCAGAAGGCCGACGCCAGCGGATTGACGTCGGACAGACGCATCAGGATGCCGGCAAAGCCGATGGCAACCGCGCCGGCAAGCAGCGCGACGAACGGCAGCGCGCCAAAGCGTGCGGCGGGTGGTGCAAGGCGGTCGATCGACATCGGTGGTGCGGTGCTCCTTGTCAGGCCAAAGTCAGGCCAACAGCAGCCGGATCTGGGCCTGCGCATTGTCGGACGGATTCTGCTGGAAGCCGGTCTTGGCAAACCGGTGCCAGCGGCCGAGCACCAGGCTGCTGATCATGTTGGCACGGATTGCCGCATCGGCTTCTGCGGTTTGACCCTGGCTGACAGCCAGGCGCAGCGACTGGCGGATCGCCAGTTCGACCCGTTCGACGAACTGGTTCATGCGCAGCTGCAGGCGCGCATCTTCGTTGACCAGGGCGTCGCCGATGATGACGCGCGTCATGCCGGGATTGCGCTCGGAAAAATTGAGCAGCATGTTGACCATCGCCTGCACCTGCAGCAAGCCGTTTTCCTGTTGCGTGGTGATCTGGTTGATGAGACCGAAGACGGTCGACTCGATGAATTCGATCAGGCCCTCGAACATCTGCGCCTTGCTGGCGAAGTGACGATACAGCGCCGCTTCCGAGACGTTCATGCGCGCCGCCAGCGCTGCGGTGGTGATCTTCTCGCCCTTGGGTTGCTCCAGCATGCTGGCCAGGGTCTGCAGGATCTGCAGCTTGCGTTCGCCGGGTTTTGCCGTTGCCATGATGTCGTCTTTTCGAAGCGGATGCGATCGGCGACAGTCCGGGCTAGTGCTTACTTGCGAAGGATCCCCGGCAGGCTGTCAAATAGTTGCCCCAGGGATTTTACTTTGACATCGACGTAAGCGGGGCGTTTTCTTGTTTTTGCAACATCGGCGGCATTGCCGGCGGCCGGCGCAGTGCTGCGCCGCGGTGCGCTGCGCAGGTAGCCGGTGATCCAGACGGTGCGCATGCCGAGCGATTTCGCCGCCTTCAGGTTGGCCAGGGTATCTTCCACCAGGATGCAGCGATGGGCCGGCATGCGGTGGCGGGCGAGCAGCCGGCGCAGCAGGCTCTTCGACGGTTTCGGCCGCAGGTGCCGGTGCACCTGCATCGCTTCGATGGCGATGTGATGGCCGAAATGATGCTGCAGGCCGAAGTGGCGCACGACAGCCGTCGAATAGGCATGCGGTGCATTGGTCAGCAGCACCTTGGCTCCCGGCAGTCGCGCCAGGTGGCGTCCCAGGCCGGACTCGGCACGCAGCATGCCGGAGAGGTCATCGAAGCGATGCACCGCTTCCAGGAAATGCGCCGGGTGCACCTGATGGTGGCGCACCATGCCCAGCAGCGTGGCGCCGTAGCGGCGCAGATAGCCGATGCGCGCCGCATTGACCGCAGCCGCATCCGCCGGCAGGCCGCTGTCGCCCAGCACCGCGGCGATGTAGGTGTTCATGTTGGCGTTTATCGCTGGGAAGACCTCGTGCGAAGCGTCGTGCAGCGTGTTGTCGAGGTCGAAGAACCAGGTCGGCGCGCAAGCGGTGTGGCGCACGCTGCGGCGCGGCTTGTGCACGAAGCTACGCAAGGATGTGCACGAAAAAATCAGTGCGAACGGATCATGGTGCCGAAGGCCTGCTCGGTCAGCACTTCGAGCAGCAGCGAATGTTCGATGCGGCCGTCGATGATGTGCACCGTGTTGACGCCCGACTTGGCCGCATCCAGGGCGGAGGAAATCTTCGGCAGCATGCCGCCGGAGATGGTGCCGTCGGCGAACATCTCCTCGATCTCCCGCGCCGAGAGGTCGGTCACCAGGTCGCCGTTCTTGTCGAGCACGCCCGGTATGTTGGTCATCATGATCAGCTTTTCGGCTTTCAGGATTTCGGCGATCTTGCCGGCCACCAGGTCGGCGTTGATGTTGTAGGCCTGGCCGTCCTCGCCGAAACCGATCGGCGAGATGATCGGGATGAAGGCGTCGTCCTGCAGGGCTTTCACCACCGCCGGATTGATCGCATCGATTTCGCCGACGAAGCCGATGTCGAGAAACTGCCCCGGATTGTCGCGGTCCGGCATGGCCAGCTTGCGCGCGCGGATCAGGCCGCCGTCCTTTCCGGTCAGGCCCACTGCCTGGCCGCCGTAATGATTGATCAGCATGACGATGTCCTGCTGGACTTCGCCGCCGAGCACCCATTCGACCACTTCCATGGTTTCTTCGTCGGTGACCCGATGGCCTTGAACGAAGATACCCTGCTTGCCGATCTTTTTGAGCGCATTTTCA
>JANXSS010000159.1 GCA_025356535.1 Herminiimonas sp. | reverse complement strand
GCGCCCGTCCGAGGTCGCCGTGATGTCGAGGAACGTGATTTCGTCGGCGCCCTGCTCGTCGTAGCGGCGCGCGACTTCGACCGGGTCGCCGGCGTCGCGCAGGGCGAGAAAATTCACGCCCTTGACGACCCGTCCGGCGGTCACGTCGAGGCAGGGAATGATGCGCTTTGCCAGCGTCATGTGGTGCCGGCGTCGGTCTGGCCGGCGCTGTCCGGGCCGGGCAGCACCATGGTGTCGCTGCTCAGTGCATCGGCGCGTTCCTGCGCCGTGCGCAGGTCGAGCGTGCCTTCGTAGATGGAACGGCCGCAGATGACGCCCTCGATGCCTTCGAACTGCACCGCGCAGAGTTTTTCCACGTCGCGCACGTCGTGCACGCCGCCCGAGGCGATGACCGGAATGGTCATGCTCTGGGCCAGCCTGACGGTGGCCTCGATATTGACGCCGCCCATCATGCCGTCGCGGCCGATGTCGGTATAGATGATCGCTTCGCAGCCGTAGTCCTCGAATTTCTTTGCCAGGTCGAGCACTTCATGGCCGGACAGCTTGCTCCAGCCATCGGTTGCGACCTTGCCGTCGCGGGCATCGAGGCCGACGATGATCTGGCCTGGAAAGGCGCTGCAGGCATCATGCAGGAAACCGGGGTTCTTCACCGCCGCGGTGCCGATGATGATGTAGGACAGGCCATCGTCGAGATAGCGCTCGATGGTGTCGAGGTCGCGGATGCCGCCGCCCAGCTGTACCGGTATTTCGTCGATGCCGTTTTCGAGCGCGAAGTCGCGCACTGCCTGGATGATCGACTTGACCGCCGGCTCGTTTTTCGGCTTGCCGGCGAACGCGCCGTTGAGGTCGACCAGGTGCAGGCGACGCGCGCCCTGGCGCAGCCAGTGGCGTGCCATTTCAGCCGGATCTTCGGAAAACACGGTCGCAAGATTCATGTCGCCCTGTTTCAGGCGAACGCAGTGACCGTCTTTGAGGTCGATTGCAGGAATGAGCAGCATGGCGGCAGGTGGCGTGGGTTATGAGGCTTGGTTGATCGGGGAACCGGCATTGCGGCGCAGCGCCTGGCAAGGCTTGCAGCCAGTGGCGCGCCGCGCGGTTGGTGAAAGGTCAGGGATTCCAGTGTACAAAATTTCTGTATAGCTGCAATCCTGCCGCTGCACTTTTTTCCGGATGAAACTGGGTTGCAAAAAGATTGTCCCGCGCCACGGCTGATGCAAACGGCGCGCCGTAGACGGTCTGGCCGACGGTGTGCGACCCGGTCTCCGGCACGGCGTAGTAACTGTGCACGAAATAGAAATAACTGTCATCGGCGATGCCATCCCAGAGCGCATGGGACACCGTTTGCCGTACCCGGTTCCAGCCCATCTGCGGCACCTTGAAACGCGAACCGTCCGGCTGCAGCTGGCCGTCCAGGCGAAACCGCACCACCTTGCCCGGCAACAGGCCCAGGCCGGGCGTATCGCCCTCCTCGCTGGCGTCGAACAGCAACTGTTCGCCGACGCACACACCGAGCATGGGTTTGCTGGCGGCCGCTTTCATGAGCGCCTCCTGCAGGCCGGACTCGCGCAGGCAGCGCATGCAGTCCGGCATCGCGCCCTGCCCCGGAAACACCAGCCGGTCGGCCGCCTCGATGTCGGCAACGTCACCTGAGATGCGCACCTCGGCGTCGGGCGCCACATGCACCAGTGCCTGCGCCACCGAGCGCAGGTTGCCCATGCCATAGTCGACCACCACGATTCTGTTCATGTTCGTGTCGCCGTTACAGGCTGCCCTTGGTCGAAGGAATGGTGCCGAGCGAGCGGGCATCGAATTCGATTGCCATGCGCAATGCGCGGCCGAACGCCTTGAAGACGGTTTCGCACTGATGATGGGCGTTCACCCCGCGCAGGTTGTCGATGTGCAGGCTGACCAGCGCGTGATTGACGAAACCCTGGAAGAATTCATGCGCCAGGTCGACATCGAAGCCACCGATCATCGAGCGGGTGAACGGCACATGGAATTCCAGGCCCGGCCGTCCGGAAAAATCGATCACCACCCGCGACAGCGCTTCGTCGAGCGGCACGTAGGCGTGACCGTAGCGGCGGATGCCCTTCTTGTCGCCGATCGCCTTGGCAAACGCCTGGCCGAGCGTGATGCCGACGTCCTCGACCGTGTGATGCGCATCGATGTGCAGGTCGCCACGGGCTTCGATCTGCAGGTCGATCAGGCCATGGCGGGCGATCTGGTCGAGCATGTGGTCGAGAAACGGCACGCCGGTATCGAGCTTCTGGGCGCCGGTGCCGTCGAGATTGATGGCGACGCGGATTTGCGTCTCGCCGGTGTTGCGGGTGACTTCTGCTTTGCGGTCGGTAGACATGGAATTGGCCGGTCGGTTGCTGCTGTTGAGTGTTGGGAAGCTTATCGCAAATCGGGCCGCGGATCGGTTCGCACCGAAGGTGGTGTCAGGCCAGGCAGTGCGGGACGCTGCCTTCGGCCCGCAATGCCGCTGTCATCAGGTTGGCATGACTTGCGCTGGCCCTTGGTGCAGACCCGGTATCGCAGCGGGCGCGGCATTGAGGGATGCACCAAGCGCCGCACCGAGCCCATCGAGCAGCAGAGTGTTTTCTTCCGGCGTGCTGACCGTGATGCGCAGGCAGTTTTGCAGTAAAGCATGCATTTTACCCACATTCTTCACCAGGATTTTGCGCTCCAGCAGATTTGCAAAAACGTCGTTCGCATCCCGGGCGCCTGCCGCAACGCGCACCAGGATGAAATTCGCATCCGACGGGAACACTTCCAGGCCCGGCAAGGCTGCCAGGGCCGCCAGCATGCGGCTGCGCTCGGCGCGCAGCAATGCGGCCTGCGCATCGAGCAGATCGGTGTGCTCCAGCATGAACTGCGCCGCCGCCTGGGTCAGCACATTGATGTTGTAGGGCGGGCGCACCTTGTCGAATTCCTGGAGCAGCGCGGCGCTGCCGGCCATGTAGCCCAGCCGGATGCCGGCCAGCCCCATCTTCGAGACGGTGCGCATGACGAGCAGGTTGTCGCACTGCGCCAGGCGCGGCATGAAGCTGGCCTGCGCGAACGGCTGGTAGGCTTCGTCGACGATCACCACACCGGTCTCGCCGACCGCCTCGATGATGGCGCACATGGCGTCGGCGTCGAACAGGGCGCCGGTCGGATTGTTCGGGTACGCCAGATAGGTGATCGCCGGCCGGTGCAACGCGATTGCCGCCAGCATGGCCGGCAGGTCGAGCGTGAAATCGGGCGCCAGCGGCACGCCGATGAATTCCAGCCCGGCCAGTTGCGCCGACATCGCATACATGACGAAACCCGGCACCGGTGCGAGCACCTTGGCGCCGGCCCTGGCGCAGGCGATCGAGACGATCGCGATCAGTTCGTCGGAGCCGTTGCCGAGCACGACGTCGAAGCCGGCCGGCACGCCCAGGCGCTCGCAGATGGCGGCTTTGAGCGCGGCATAGGACGGCACCGGATAGCGGTTCATGGCAACGTCGGCCAGGCGCTGGCCGAGCGCCTGGCGCAGCGGCATGGGCAGGGTGTACGGGTTTTCCATCGCATCGAGCTTGAGAAAGCCGGTCGCGTCCGGCACGTGGTAGGCGGCGAGCGCCCGCACGTCGGGGCGGATGATGGTGTCGATCAGGGACATGGGCAATCCTGGTCAGGTAGAAAGGGGGAACTTGCCGAAGCGATGATTGCGGGTACTGCCTCGGACGCCGGCTCGGGCACGGCCGCGGCCAGTGCAGTTTGCTCCAGGCGGCGCGCGATCATCTCGCAATAGGCGGGGTTGAGTTCGAAGCCGACATGGTCGCGCCCGCAGCGCAGGGCGGCCACCGCAGTCGTGCCGCTGCCCATGAACGGATCGAACACCACGCCGCCCGGCGGGCAGGAGGCCTTGACCATGCGCTCGACGATTTCCAGCGGTTTCTGGGTCGGATGATCGGCGCGCTCGCGGTGTTCGCGGTGCAGGCGCGAGACGCTCCAGACATCCTTCGGGTTGTAGCCTACTTCCAGCCATTTCGCGCCGACGAAGATCGAGCGCGAGCGGGCTTTCTTGGTGACGGCGTCGTACGGCACCCGGATCGCATCGAGGTCGAAATAGTAGTTCCTGGCATTGGCGAAAAACCCGACCGTGTCGTGCACCGATGAAAAGCGGCGGGTGCTGCCGCCCATCGACGGCACCCGGCGGTCCCAGATGATCTCGTTGATCATCGTCATGCGCTGCTTGAGCATGACGAAGATCTCCGGCGAATTCCGCCAGGTCAGGAAGATATACAGGCTGCCGTTCGGCGCCAGCTTCGGCAGCACGGCGTCGACCCAGCGCGTCATCCAGTCCAGGTAGGCGGCGGCGTCGACGGGTTTGTCGGAATCGTTGCCGTAATCCTTGCCCAGGCCATACGGCGGGTCGGCGACGATCAGGTCGACCGCACCGTCCGGAATCCGGTCGACGCCATGCAGGACATCCTCGCAGAAGATCCGGTTGCGCCAGTTGCTCATTGGCCGCTCATCGAATGCGGTATCGGGCCGACTGCGCATGCGCCTGCAAGCCTTCGCCGGAGGCCAGTTCGACCGCAATTGCGCCCAGCGTCTGCGCGCCGGCGGCGCTGACATGAATGATGCTGGAGCGCTTCTGGAAGTCATACACGCCCAGGGGCGACGAAAAGCGCGCGGTGCGCGAGGTCGGCAGGACGTGATTCGGCCCGGCGCAGTAGTCGCCCAGCGCCTCGGAGGAAAAGCGGCCGAGGAACATGGCGCCGGCATGGCGGATCCGGTCGGCCCACTGCTGCGGATGTTCGGTGGAGATCTCCAGATGCTCGGCGGCGATCAGGTTGGCGATCTCGCACGCCTGTTCCATGTCGCGCACCAGGATCATGGCGCCGCGGTTGGCCAGCGACGTGCGGATGGTGTCGTGGCGCGGCATGGCCGGCAGCAGCCGGTCGATGCTGGCGACGACGCGGTCGAGATAGGCCGCGTCCGGACAGACCAGGATCGATTGCGCCAGCTCGTCGTGCTCGGCCTGCGAAAACAGGTCCATGGCGATCCAGTCGGGGTCGGTGCTGCCGTCGCACAGCACCAGGATTTCCGAAGGCCCGGCGATCATGTCGATGCCGACGGTGCCGAAGACGCGGCGCTTGGCAGCGGCCACGTAGGCGTTGCCGGGGCCGACGATCTTGTCGACGGCGGCAATGGTCGCCGTGCCATAGGCCAGTGCGCCGACCGCCTGCGCGCCGCCGATGGTGAAGACCCGGTCGACACCCGCAATTGCCGCGGCTGCCAGCACCAGGGGGTTCTTCACGCCAGCCGGTGTCGGCACCACCATGATGACTTCGGCCACGCCGGCGACCTTGGCGGGAATGGCATTCATCAGCACCGAAGAGGGATAGGCGGCTTTACCGCCCGGCACGTAGATGCCGACCCGGTCGAGCGGCGTCACCTTCTGGCCCAGCACCGTGCCGTCGGCCTCGGTATAGGTAAAACCGTCGGCGCCGCATTCGGCCTTCTGGCGCTCGTGGAAGCTGCGGATGCGATCAGCCGCCGTCTGCAGTGCAGCGCGGCGCTGCGGCGCCAGCGATTCGAGCGCAGCCTGCAATTGCGCTTGCGGTATTTCCAGGCTGGCCACGTCGGTCGCCTCGAGATGGTCGAACTGCGCGGTGTAGGCCAGGACAGCTGCGTCGCCACGCGCCTTCACATCGGCCAGGATGGCTGCGGCGGCGCAGTCGATGGCGGCGTCTTCACCGGCTTCGAACGCCAGCACGGCCGAAAGCTGATGCTGGAAATCGGCGTCGGCAGCATCGAGCCGGCGGATCTGCAGTGCGCCTGCAGGCGCGGTATCGGTGGTGGTTGCGGATGTCTGCATGGTTTGGCGTAGGACGTTGGCGTTTGGCTGATGGTAGGGGCGGATTGGAAGCTGGCGCGTCAGGCCAGCGCCCGGGCGGCGCGGTCGATTGCGTCGAGAATCGGCTGCAGGCGCGCGCGCTTCATTTTCAGCGCCGCCTGATTGACCACGAGACGGGCCGAGATTTCCATGATGTGCTCGACCTCGATCAGGTTGTTGGCACGCAGCGTGCTGCCGGTGCTGACCATGTCGACGATCGCGTCCGACAGGCCGACCAGGGGGCCGAGCTCCATCGATCCGTACAGCTTGATCAGGTCGACATGCACGCCCTTGGCGGCGAAGTGATTGCGGGCGGTCAGCAGGTATTTCGTCGCCACCCGCAGCCGCGCACCCTGGCGCACGGCGCTGGCGTAATCGAAGCCGTTCTGCACCGCCACCGACATCCGGCAGCGGGCGATGTTCAGGTCGATCGGCTGGTACAGGCCTTCGCCGCCGTGTTCAAGCAACACGTCCTTGCCGGCGACACCGAAGTCCGCCGCGCCGTACTGCACGTAGGTCGGCACATCCGAGGCCCGGATGATGATGACGCGCACCAGCGGATCGTTGGTCGCCAGGATCAGCTTGCGCGAGGTTTCCGGGTCTTCCGTGACCTCGATGCCGGCGGCTTTGAGGAGCGGCACGGTTTCCTCGAAAATGCGGCCCTTCGACAGCGCCAGCGTGAGCTGGTCGAGCTGCGGGCGGGCGAACATCGCCGCCTGGCTGACGATGTCGGCGCCGCTGCCGGCGCCATTGTCAGTCGGGGCGCTCATGCCGCCACGCCGGTCTTGACGCGGCGGATATCGGCGCCGACTGCCGAGAGCTTGACTTCCATGCGGTCGTAGCCCCGGTCGAGGTGATAGATGCGGTCGATCAGCGTCTGCCCGCGTGCGGCCAGGGCAGCGATGACCAGCGACGCCGAAGCGCGCAGGTCGGTTGCCATCACCGGTGCGCCGACCAGGTGATCGACACCGGCCACGCTTGCGGTGTGGCCGTCGATGAGGATGGCCGCACCCAGCCGGTTCATTTCCTGCACATGCATGAAGCGGTTCTCGAAGATGGTTTCGGTCACGCGGCTGGCGCCCTCGGCGATGCAGTTCACCGCCATGAACTGCGCCTGCATGTCGGTTGGAAAACCCGGATATTCGGTGGTGCGAAAACTCACTGCCTTCGGCCGCGCCGCCATCTGCACCCGCAGCCAGTCGTCGCCCGAGGTCAGCACGACGCCGGCTTCGCGCAGCTTGTCGAGCGCGACATCGAGGATGTCGGTACGCACGCCGGTCAGCGTCACGTCGCCGCCGGCGGCCGCCACGGCGCACAAAAACGTCGCCGTCTCGATGCGATCGGCAATGACGGCATGTGTCGCGCCATGCAGCGCATCGACGCCCTGGATCACCAGGCGGTCGGTGCCGATGCCTTCGATTTTCGCACCCATCTTCACCAGCAGGTGCGCGAGGTCGCCGACCTCGGGTTCGCGCGCGGCGTTTTCGAGCACCGTTTCGCCCTCGGCGAGCGTAGCCGCCATCAGCAGGTTTTCGGTGCCGGTGACGGTGATCATGTCGGTTACGACCCGCGTGCCGCGCAACTTCTTGGCCCGCGCATGAATGTAGCCGGCATCGATCGTGATTTCGGCGCCCATCGCCTGCAGGCCCTTGATGTGCTGGTCGACCGGGCGCGAGCCGATGGCGCAGCCGCCCGGCAGCGACACGCGGGCTTCGCCAAAGCGCGCCAGCAGCGGGCCGAGCACCAGGATCGATGCGCGCATGGTCTTGACCAGTTCGTAGGGCGCTTCCAGGCTGGTGATGGCACTGCCGCTCAAGGCGATGCGCTCGCCGTCCTGCTCGATGCCAAGGCCCATCTGGCGCAGCAGTTTGAGCATCGTCGCCACATCCTGCAGCTGCGGCAGGTTCGACAGGTGCAATGTGGAAGAGGTCAGCAAACCGGCGCAGAGAATCGGCAGCGCCGCATTCTTTGCACCGGAAATCGCAATCTCGCCAGCGAGGCGGTTGCCGCCGTTAATCAATAGCTTGTCCATGTCGTGCTTGTCCAATGTTGCGTGGTGATTGATGCAGGGCTGCCGGCAGATGCCCGATGCTGCCCGCCCGGCGCATGCCTCGCCTGCCTTATTGCTGGAATTCTTCCGGCGTCAGGGTCTTCATCGACAGCGCATGGATTTCCTCGCGCATGCGGTCGCCCAGGGCGGCGTAGACCAGCTGATGACGCTGGATCGGCCGCTTGCCGGCAAATGCCGCCGAGACGATCACGGCGGTGAAATGCTGGCCGTCGCCGGCGACTTCCAGGTGGGTGCAGTCGAGGCCGGCGGCGATGTACTGTTGAACCAGTGCGGGTGTGGGTAACATGATGAGGATTCCAGGATGACTAGTAATTTGCGACATCTTAGGGTGATGTCCGAACCCGGCGGCGCCAGGGCGACACCGCCATGGCGACGGCAACCGCCAAGGCGGCTGCGGCGCGCCCGTCAATGGCGCAGCTTGTAGCCGCTCTTGAGCAACTGGATCGCGATCGTCGCCAGCACGCAGAAAAAGGCGCCGACGATCGCCAGGCTCAGCAGCGGATCGACGTCGGACTGGCCGAAAAAACCATAGCGAAAGCCGTCGATCATGTAAAAGAACGGATTTGCATGCGACACCGTCTGCCAGAACGGCGGCAGCGAATGAATCGAATAGAACACGCCAGACAGAAACGTCGCCGGCATGATCAGGAAATTCTGGAAGGCGGCAAGCTGGTCGAATTTTTCCGCCCAGATGCCGGCAATCAGCCCCATCGTACCGAGCATTGCCGCGCCCAGCAATGCAAAGATCACGATCCACCAGGGGGCGACAAACGACAGGTGCGCAAACCACGCGGTGATGACGAAGACGCCGGCGCCCACCGCCAGGCCGCGCACGACAGCAGCCAGCACGTAGGCACTGAAGAGCTCCCAGTGCGACAGCGGCGGCAGCAGCACGAACACCAGGTTACCGGTGATTTTCGACTGGATCAGCGAGGACGAGGTGTTGGCAAAGGCGTTTTGCAGCATCGACATCATCGCCAGGCCGGGGATCAGGAACTGTTCGTAAGTGACACCGGGAAACGCGGCATTGCTGCCGGACATGACGTGCGCGAAGATCAGCA
>JANXSS010000008.1 GCA_025356535.1 Herminiimonas sp. | reverse complement strand
GATTGCTAGCGTGCGTATTCTTATCTTGTCCTTTCGTGTAATCATAGCGGCCAAAGTGCGCCAGCCGGCAAGGCGCCATAGCGGGCGATCTGTTGCCGTCGCGCGAATCAGCATTCAAAGGGGAAAATCCAGATGGGCATTGAAATGAATTTCGAAGGCAAGATTGCCTTGGTCACTGGCGCTTCGAGCGGTCTCGGCGCCCGTTTTGCCAAGGTGCTGGCGCAAGCCGGCGCCCAGGTCGTGCTGGCCTCGCGCCGGGTCGAGCGCCTGAAGGAACTGCGTGCCGAAATCGAAGCCGAGGGCGGCGCCGCACAGGTCGTGCAGCTCGACGTCACCGATTACGCCAGCATTAAGTCGGCAATCGCCCATGCGGAAACCGAAGCCGGTCCGATCGATATCCTGGTCAACAATTCGGGTGTCTCCACCACCCAGCGCTTAGTCGACGTCACGCCCGACGACTATGCCTACGTCATGGACACCAATCAGCGCGGCGCTTTCTTCGTCGCGCAGGAAACCGCAAAGCGCATGATCGCCCGCGCCAAGGGCGATCCGCGCAAGCAGCATCGCATCATCAACATCGCTTCGGTCGCCGGCATCCGGGTATTGCCGCAGATCGGCATCTACTGCATGAGCAAGGCGGCAGTGGTGCACATGACAAAATCGATGGCGGTCGAGTGGGGTCGCTACGGCATCAACGTCAATGCAATCTGCCCGGGCTACATCGGCACCGAAATCAATGCCGAACACTTCCAGACCGAGCAGGGCAAGGCGCTGGTGAACATGCTGCCGCGCAAGCGGGTCGGCAAGCCGGAAGACCTCGATGGTCTCCTGCTCTGGCTGGCATCCGAGGAATCGCATTTCATCAACGGCACCATCGTGACTGCCGACGATGGCATGAGCGCATCCTGACGCGGCCGGCATGAGCGAGAGGAAGCTGGTTCACACGGCGCGCATGCCGATTCGCTGGGGCGACATGGATGCGATGGGGCATGTGAACAATACCGTGTATTTCCGGTATTTCGAACAGGCGCGCATCGAGTGGTTCCTGGCGATCGGCACGCCGGCCGATCCGGCGCAGCAGTTCGGCCCGGTCGTCATCAACGCCCATTGCGCCTTCCTGCGGCAGATGCGCTTTCCGGGCGATATCGAGGTGGCGACCTTCGTCGGCGCCATCGGCCGTTCCAGCTTCGAGACGATCCAGGAAATACGGCGGATCGACCAGCCCGATGTCCTGGCAGCAAGCGGCGGCGCGAAGGTGGTGTGGATCGACTATCGCCTGGAAAAATCGGTGGCCCTGCCGGATATGCTGTGCCAGCACCTGACCGACGGCGCCGGGCAATCCTGAGCGCCGGTTTTCGGGCGCAGCCGCACTGCGCATCACTGCGCCGCGCTTGCATCGGCATGACAATACTCAATCGTTTGGCAACCACATCATCGGAGAGGGTTTTATGAAAAAAGTGTATCCCGACGCGGCATCGGCGCTGGCCGGCATCGTCAAGGACGGACAGACCATCGCCGTTGGCGGCTTTGGCCTGTGCGGCATTCCCGAAGCATTGATCGCAGCGCTGCGTGACTCGGGTGTCCAGAACCTGACCGCCATCTCCAACAATGCCGGCGTCGACGGCTTTGGCCTGGGCCTTTTGCTGGCCACGCGCCAGATCAAGAAGATGATCGCTTCCTACGTTGGCGAGAACAAGGAGTTCGAGCGTCAGTACCTGGCAGGCGAACTGGAACTCGAATTCACGCCCCAGGGCACGCTGGCCGAAAAACTGCGCGCCGGCGGCTCCGGCATTCCGGCGTTTTTCACCAAGACCGGCGTCGGCACCATCGTCGCCGAAGGCAAGGATGTGCGTGAATTCGACGGCGAGCAGTACGTGCTGGAGCGCGCGCTGGTGGCCGACATCTCGCTGGTCAAGGCCTACATGGCCGACAAGGCGGGCAACCTGGTCTACAACAAGACGGCGCGCAACTTCAACCCGAATGTCGCGATGGCCGGCAAGATCACCATCGTCGAAGTCGAGAAGCTGGTCGAAATCGGCGAGCTCGATCCGGACCAGATTCATACACCGAGCATTTTCGTCCATCGCATCGTGGTCAATGCGACGCCGGAAAAGCGCATCGAGCAGCGCACCGTCCGGCCGAAATAACGGTTCGCAATCGCGGCGCAACAGCAGTCAACGCAACATCAAGATCAAGCGGAGAAACGACATGGCATGGACACGAGATGAAATGGCTGCGCGGGCAGCAAAGGAATTGCAGGACGGCTTCTACGTAAATCTGGGCATCGGTTTGCCGACGCTGGTGGCGAATTTCGTGCCGGCCGACATGGAAGTATGGCTGCAATCGGAAAACGGCTTGCTCGGAATCGGCCCGTTTCCAACCGAAGAGACGATCGACCCGGACCTGATCAATGCCGGCAAGCAGACGGTGACGTCGCTGGCCGGTTCGTCCTACTTCAGTTCGGCCGATTCCTTTGCGATGATCCGGGGCGGCAAGATCAACCTGGCCATCCTGGGCGCGATGCAGGTGTCCGAAAAGGGCGACCTCGCCAACTGGATGATCCCCGGGAAAATGGTCAAGGGCATGGGCGGCGCGATGGACCTGGTCGCCGGCGTCAAGAAGGTCGTGGTGCTGATGGAGCATGTGGCCAAAGCCAAGGACGGCACCATCTCGCACAAGATCCTGAAACATTGCGACCTGCCGCTGACCGGCGTTGGCGTCATCGACCGGATCATCACCGACCTGGGTGTCATCGACATCACGCCGGGCGGCTTGCAACTGGTCGAACTGGCGCCCGGCGTGACGCAACAGGAGATCATCGAAAAGACCGGCGCACCGCTGGACGTGACGCGCCTGCAGTAGCCGCAACCAGGACAGGCGGCAGTTCGAACGGCGCTTCTAGCGCCGTTCGCCATTTACAAACGCGATGCAGGCAAGATGCAAGCGCGATACAGCCCGCAACCGCGCGAATGCGCCAGTGTGCAGGGCGCGCGTATTACAATGCGGTGATGCCAACCCGAGCGACATGCCATCGCCTATCTCATGTATCCACATCAGTTGAAAACCGTTCAATGCCTGTCGCCCACAGGTCTGCATTCGATGGCCTACAAGGAGTGGGGCGATCCGCGCAATCCGAACGTGCTGGTGTGCGTGCATGGCGTGACCCGCATCAGCGACGATTTCGACCTGCTGGCGCGCGAGCTGGCCGGCACCTATCGCGTGGTCTGTCCGGATGTCGTCGGTCGTGGCCGCTCGGGCCGGCTGCGCAATGCGCAGCACTACCAGTTGCCCCAGTACGTCAGCGACATGGTCACGCTGCTGGCCCGCCTGGACGCCGAAACGGTCGACTGGTTCGGCACCTCGATGGGTGGCTTGATAGGCATCGGTCTTGCTTCGCTTGAAGGCAATCCGCTGCGCAAGCTGATCTTGAACGACATCGGGCCGGCGCTCGACGCCACCGCGCTCGCCAGGATCGGCGGCTACATCGGTGAAGCGGTGCGCTTTGCGACATTCGACGAAGGTGTCGATTACATCCGCACCATCTCGGCGCCGTTCGGCCCGCATACCGAGGAAGAATGGAAGAAACTCGCAGGCGACGTCCTGCGGCAGGAGTCGGACGGACAATGGATACGGCACTACGATCTCGGGCTGGCGGTACCGTTCAAGGCAGCCACGCCGGAAAGCACGCGGCAGGCCGAAGCACTGCTCTGGCACGCCTACGACGCCATTACCTGCGCGACCTTGCTGGTGCGCGGCGAGCATTCCGACCTGCTCTCGCGCGAAGTGGCGCAGCAGATGACGCTGCGCGGCCCGCGTGCCACACTGGTGGAAATACCCGGCGTCGGCCATGCGCCGACCTTCATGCATGCCGAGCAGATCGCGGTAGCAAAAGCATTCCTGCTCGGTTGACGACGCCCTGCGCCGGCGCCGCGGTTTGACCGGGATTGCGGAGATCATCCATGGTTTCAACCACCGCACTGCGCACCGATGACGCCACCCAGTTCTGTGCGGGCCTGAACGCGCACGACATGGCGCGCGTCCTGGCGGTGCATGCATTCGTCGCACCGGCTTACGCGGGCCGCAATGTGGTCACGGGCCAGGACGCGCTGGCGTTTTCGGAAGGCGTGGCAAGCACGCTGGCCTCACTCAAGACCGATGCCGACACGCGCATCGCCGGCCTGCTTTTCGAACTGCCGGTGCTCGATCCGGTCATGGCAAAACAAATCGAGGCGCTGTTCGGCAAGGAGGCCGCCGACCTGGTCGATGGTGTGCGCCAGCTGATGCGCCTGCACGAGATTACCTTCGGGCAGGCCGAAGTCGCGCGCGGCAAGGATGCGGCGCAACAGGCGGCCGCGCAGCTCGAAGTGCTGCGCAAGATGCTGCTGGCGATGGCAACCGACATGCGGGTGGTGCTGGTGCGACTGGCCTCGCGCGTGACCACCTTGCGCTATTTCGCCGAACAGAAGCTGGAGTCGCCGCGCGTCGTGTCCTATGCGCGCGAAACCATGGATTTGTATGCGCCGCTGGCAAACCGCCTGGGCGTATGGCAGCTCAAATGGGAACTCGAAGACCTGTCGTTTCGTTTCCTGGAGCCCGACGCCTACAAGCGCATTGCCCGCATGCTGGAAGAGCGGCGCATCGAACGCGAAGGCTTCGTCGAAGGCGCCATCGAGCGCCTGCGCACCGAGCTGACTGATGCCGGCATCGACGCCGAAGTGTTCGGCCGGCCAAAGCATCTCTACAGCATCTGGTCGAAGATGCGCGGCAAGACCCTGGATTTTTCCGAGCTCTACGACGTGCGGGCCTTTCGCGTCATCGTGGCCGACGTCAAGACCTGCTACGCCGTGCTGGGTATCGTCCACGACATCTGGACGCCGATTCCGGCGGAGTTCGACGACTATATCGCGCGACCGAAAGCCAATGGCTACCAGTCGCTGCATACGGTGGTACTGGCCGACGACGAGCGCGCACTGGAAGTGCAGATCCGCACGCTGGAGATGCACCGCTTTGCCGAATATGGCGTTGCCGCCCACTGGCGCTACAAGGAAGCGGGAGGCTCGAATTTCGCCGGTCAGAAGTACGACGAAAAGATCGCCTGGCTGCGCCAGTTGCTGGCCTGGAAAACCGAAGTGGTCGACGCCGTCGTCGGCCAGGATGACCTGCGCCGCGAGTGGGTCGAGCAACTCAAGTCGGCCACCCTCGATGAACGCATCTATGTGCTCACGCCGCAGGCGCGTGTGATCGAGCTGCCCAACGGCGCCACCCCGATCGATTTCGCTTACCACCTGCACAGCGATGTCGGCCACCGCTGCCGCGGCGCACGTGTCGACGGTATCCTGGTGCCGTTGAACACGGTGCTGAAGAACGGCCA
Source organism: Herminiimonas sp. (assembly GCA_025356535.1). Taxonomy (GTDB): domain Bacteria; phylum Pseudomonadota; class Gammaproteobacteria; order Burkholderiales; family Burkholderiaceae_D; genus JANXSS01. Next base: position 751 of record JANXSS010000008.1, on the reverse strand, counting down.
GAGCGTCGAGATCATTACCGCACGCGGCAGCAATGCCGCTGCAGCCGGACCCTCGCGCGACTGGCTCGGCGCCGGTTATGCAGCCAGTGCCCGCACGCGTGCCAAGGTGCGCGCCTGGTTCAATGCGATCGACCATGCAGAAACTCTCGCAACGGGGCGCGGCCTGATCGAAAAAACGCTGCAGCGCGAAGGCAAGACCGCCGTCAACCTGGAAGAGCTGGCGCACAAGCTCGGATTTCCCAGGCTCGACGACTTGCTCATGGCGCTTGGCAAGGACGAGTTCAGCCTGCGCCAGGTTGAGCAGGCACTGCAAGGCGATGCGGCAGCGAAAGCCGTCAATCCGGACGCCGGCGTCGTGCCAAAGAAAAGCCGGGCGTCCAGCGTTGCCCAGGGCGCCAAGTCCGGCGTGCTGGTGGTCGGCACCGAAGGCCTGATGACGCAGTTGGCAAGATGCTGCAAGCCGGCGCCTCCCGACGAGGTGGTGGGCTTCATCACCCGCGGCAAGGGCGTGTCGATACACCGGGCCACCTGCAAGAATTTCGCCGAGATGCGGATCAAGGCGCCCGAACGGGTGATCCAGACGACCTGGGGTGCGCCGGCGGGCGACACGGTCTATCCGGTCGACATCTTCATCCTGGCAGGCGACCGGCAGGGACTGTTGCGCGACATCTCGGAGATTTTTCTGCGTGAAAAAATCAATGTCGTCGGCGTCAGCACCCAAAGCGCGAAAGGGCAGGCACGCATGGCGTTT
>JANXSS010000047.1 GCA_025356535.1 Herminiimonas sp. | reverse complement strand
CTTCGCCGACGGCGGTCGTCAGCGGCGCCAGGCCCGGCTGTATTCCCGTGGGCAGTACGACGTTCTGCAGTTTTTCAAGTACCTGCTGGCGGGCGAAATAGTCGTCGGTGCCATCGGCAAAGGTCAGCGTCACCACCGACAGGCCGGTGATCGACACCGAGCGCAACTGCGTCTGGTGCGGCACGCCGCTCATCTCGCGTTCGATCGGCAGCGTGACGGTGCGCTCGACTTCTTCCGGCGCCTGTCCGGCGAACTGCGTGACGATCTGCACCTGCACGTCCTGCACGTCCGGAAAGGCTTCGATCGGCAGGTTGGCCAGTGCGCGGCAACCGAGGACGGCCAGCGCGACCGTGACGATCCAGATGAAGGGTCGCTGTGTCAGGACGAAGTCGACGAATCTAGTGAGCATCGCCGGCCACCTCCGCGTTGAGAAGAAAGGCGCCTTCGGTCACCACGCGTTCGCCGGCGCTCAGGCCTTCGGCGATATAGCTGCGGTCGCCACCGGTTCGCACCACCGACACCCGGCGTTTCATGAACGTACCCGGCTTCGTTTCCACGAAAATGAAGGTCGCCACGCCCTCGGCATAGAGGCTGCTGTTGGGTAGCGCAAACACCTTGCTGCGGTCGTCGTCGGGCAGAAACGACACGCGCGCATACATCTCCGGCTTGAGCTTGCGATCCACATTGCGCACCGCGCAGCGCACCTGGATGCGCCGCGTCACCGGGTCGAGCACCGGCGCGACTTTTTCGACGGTGGCGCTAAAGCGTGCATCCGGATAGGCGTCGCTCTCGACGATCACCCGCGTGCCTTCGCCGATGCGGGAGGCGACCGCCTCGGAGGCGTCGACGATGATCCACAGGTGGTCGAGGTCGGAGATGACGAACAGCGGCGCCGGCAGATCGGGCCGCACTTCCTGGCCCGGATTGAGCTGGCGCTCGGTGACGATGCCGGCCATCGCCGTGCGCAGCGCGAACCTGCCGTCCGGCGCCGCGCCGGCGTGCAGATTCTGCAGGCGCAACAGCGCGCGCCGCGTCTCGGCGCTGGCTTGCTGCACATCGGCCACGGCGCCCTCGTAATCCTTGCCCGCCATGACTTCCGCATCGAAGAGCAGCCTGGCGCGGTCGAATGCCCGCTTTTTCCTGTCTTCGTCGGCGCGGGCTTTCTGCAGGTCGGCCTGGGCGGTGCCGAGGTCGGGCGCGTCGAGCGTTGCCAGGACCCGGCCGGCGGCAACTGTGTCGCCCACTTCCGCACCGAGCCGCGTGATCCGCCCGGCCACCGGCGAGCTGATCCGGGTGGTGCGGTTTTCGTCATAGGCGACGCGGCCGAACAGCGGCTCCGACACCGGCAGCACCACCTGCCTGACCGTCATGACTTCGATCGACGAGAGCTGCGGCGCGTGCGGCGCAAAGTGTACCGTGCCGGGCAACGGTGCTTCGCCCGCCGGTTCTGCCTGCGCTGCCTGCGCGGCAGGCAGCGCAGGCGTTCCATACCGGGCGAAGTAGAAGCCGCCGGCAACACAGACGCCGATACAGGCGGCGAGGCAGACGACAGTCGTCGTTCGCAGGATTGACTTGCGCAGGCTCATGGCAGGGACTTTTCATTATCTGGTTGAAGCGGGACCGTGCTGGCCTTGGCGAAATCGGTGCGTGCGGCGAGCGTTTCGAGCTGCGTCTGGCGCAGGGTGCGCCGCACGTCGAGAACGTCCATGATGCCGATGGCGCCATGCGCGAAGGCGAATTCGGCAGACGCCGCCGAGCGCGACGCCGCCGGCAACAGGTCGTCCTGATACCGCGTCAGGCGGTCGGCGGCGATCTGCCATTCGTCGAGAATGCGCAGGATGTCGGCGTACGCCGCATCCCTTGTCTTCTGCTGCGTCTCCCTGGCCGTTGCCAGCGCGACGTCGGCTGCGCGGATTTCACCGTTGAATTCATAGCGCAGGAAAAGCGGTATCTGCAGCGAAATCGAGAAACTGTTGCCACCCCCCTGCTGGTTGCTCGCGCTGGTCGGATAATGGTCTGCCTGCAGGCCGACGGAGACGTCGCGCGTGCGGGACGCCAGTGCCAGGCGCCAGGCACGCTCGGCCGCCTGCACGCGCAGCATCGCGGCACGCACGTCGGCGCGCATGTCCGCCAGCGACGCGACATTCGCTGCGGGTGCACGGCCGGGCAGCGGCCAGGTGTCGGCGGGCAGGATGCTCTGTTCAAGCTCGGGATGCCCCATCAGTGACGCCAGCACGCGACGGGCGCGGCCGACATCGGCGTTTGCCTGGAGGGCGTCGTTCATCGCGCGCAGGGCATCGACCTGCAGCCGCGCGACATCCGCCGCTGCCAGGTCGCCGGCATGCTGGCGCTTGCGGGCGGCGTCCATCGTTGCACCGTAGAGCGCAGCGCTCTGGTCGACCAGCTGCAGCTTCTCGCGGGCCGCCAGCAGATCGTAGTAAGCCTGGCGCACCGCAAGGCGCAGCTGGCGCGTCGCGTCTGCTGCATCGAGCTGCGCCGCGCCGGTCAGGAAGGCCGCATTCTCGCTGCGCAGCGCACGCTTGCCGCCGCGCTCGAAAAGCTGGTCGATGCGAATTGCGGTGTCCACCGTCTTGCTGCGCAGGTCGCCGCTGCCGATGCCGAGCCGCGGATTGATGCCAGAGGTCTGCAGCGTCAGCGACGGATTCGGCGCGGCACCGGCGATTTCCTGCGCAGCCGAAGCGGCGCCGATGCCCATGCGGGCGAGCGCCATGTCGTGGTTGTCGCGCAGCGCAATGCGCTCGGCGTCCTGCAGGTGCAGCGCCTGCATTGCGCTTGCCGCAACCGGGTCCGCCCGGGCGGGCGAGACCGACGCCAGCGTGAACATCAACATCAGCATCAGCATCGGCAATGTGCCTGGCAGGCTCGTAGCACGTTGCGGCCTGCAACCGGCCGGATTGCCGTCCAAACCATCCCTGTCCGCTGCAGTCGGGCCTGCCGCCGTCGGGCGCATTTATTGCACCGCCAGCGTGCGGGTGACCCGCGCCAGTTTTCCGGCGGTGCAGTCGCCCGGGAATACTTCGACGGCCGTGCCGGGCGCGGTCGGCACGCCCGCTGCAACCTCGGCGATCTCGATGCGCGCGCCGCGCAGCCTGAAACGCCGGACGCTGACGAACTGCCGGCCCGCGCGCGCTTCCCGCGACAAGGCGGCCAGGCACGGTGGCAGGCTCGCGGCAGGCGCGTCGTCGTCGATGATGGCCACGATCGTGCCGCGCCGCGCGCCATGTTCCCAATCCACCGCCGGCACGCCGGCACAGGCGGCCAGCCCCAAAACCAGTACGCTGCAGAGCAGGACCAAACGAATGCAGGCGGAACCGACGTGATTCATATATAACGACCGTTGTGAAAGTTTAAACCGGGTCCGATGGTACGAGCCGAACCTTGCCTGAACCTTGCCCACCACTTGCCCACCCCCTGCCGGAGCCCGCGCATGCGCCTGCTGGTAATCGAAGACGACCTTGAACTTGCCAACGGCCTCGTCAATGCCCTGGGCCAGTCGCATCATGCCGCCGAGGCGGTGCACACGGGCCAGGCGGCGCTGGCGCTGTGCGCGGTGACGCAATACGATCTCGTCATCCTCGACCTGGGCCTGCCCGACGGCGACGGGATCGCGTTGCTGCGCCGCCTGCGCCTGCAGGGGCTGGCGGCCCCGGTACTGATCCTGACGGCGCGCGACCACCTGCAGGACCGGATCGCGGGTCTGGACGCGGGCGCCGACGATTACCTGGCAAAGCCGTTCGCGCTCGGCGAACTGGAGGCGCGCATCCGCGCCCTGTGGCGGCGCGGCGCGTCGACCAATCCGCTGCTCAGCTTCGGCCGGATCGAATTCGATCCCGCCTCGCGCCAGCTTGCAGTCCAAGGCAAGCCCGTCGCCGCCACTGCCCGAGAACTCGCGGTCCTCGAACTGCTGCTGCGCAGATCCGGCGGCGTGGTCAGCAAGAACCAGATGATCGAGTCGCTCTATACCTGGGACCAGGAAGTCAATCCGACGATGATCGAAGTGTTCGTCAGCCGGCTGCGGCGAAAGCTCGAACGCGCCGACGCCGGTGTCGAGATCCGCGCACTGCGCGGGCTCGGCTACCGGCTCGAGCAGCATGCGCATGCGTAGTTCGAGCCTGTACCGCCGGCTGCTGGTACGACTGTGGGTGGCACTGTCGCTGGTTCTGCTGATCGGCGCCTTCGGTGCGTTTGCCGCAGCGCGCCACATCGGCGCATTCGTCCACGATCGCTGGCTCTATGACTCCGCCATGACCCTGGCGCAGCAGATCAAGCCCAAGGCAGGACGCGCCGCCCTCGAAATACCGAACGCTGCAATGGAAATGTTCGAGTGGGATACGGTCGACCATGTTTTCGAGCAGGTGCGCTCACGCAGGCACGGCGCTTTTTTCGGCAACGCCACGATTCCGCTGCCGGCCTCGCCCTTGCTACTGGACCAGCCCTACTTTTATGATGCGACCGTCGGCCACCGCCCGATACGCATCGTTGCGGTGGCAATGCAAAATCCGGTCGAGCCGGAAGATGTGCTGATCGTCCAGGTCGCCGAGACGACGCTCAAAAGGCAGGCGCTGGTGGCCGAAATCCTGCTCTACGTGGTTCCCCTGCAGCTTCTTCTCCTGGTCCTTGCCGGGTTTGCAACCTGGCTTGCCGTCAGATCTAGCCTGCGGGTATTCGACGAGATTGCGGCAGACCTGGCCGGGCACGATCCGGATACGCCGCTGGCGACTGCGCAGATCGACAACGCGCCCGCCGAAATCAAGCCGCTGCTGCAGTCGCTCAACCAGCTGATCGGCAATCTGGCAGAAGCCCAGCAGACGCAAAGCCGCTTCATTGCCAATGCCGCCCACCAGTTGCGCACGCCGCTTGCAACGCTGCAGGTGCAGACCGAACGCGCCCTGCGCGAGGCCGATCCGGTCCGGCACCGCGAAGCGCTTGCGCATGTCAAGGTGGCGCTGGAGCGGTCGAGCCATCTTGCAAGGCAACTGCTTACCCTGGCGCGCTCGGAACGGTCGGCCGCGTCTGCGCTGCAGATGTCGGCGGTCGACCTGACCCAGCTTGCGCGCGACGAACTCGAAGGCTGGGTCGACGCTGCCGATGCGCGCGGCATCGACCTCGGCCTCGAAGCGCCAGCAGACGCGGTCGAGCTGATCGCCGAAAGACATCTCCTGCGCGAACTGATCGGCAACCTGGTCGACAACGCGATCCGCTATGGTGCGGCAGGCGGCGCAGTAACGGTGGGCATCACACCGGCGCCGGTGTCGCTCTATGTCGACAACGACGGCGAGGCGATTCCGCCGGCCGAACGGCCATTGGTCCTGGAGCGGTTCTACCGGCGCGCCGACACGCAAGGCGAAGGTTGCGGACTCGGCCTGGCCATCGCACAGGAGATCGCCGGGCGCCATCGGGCGACGGTAGAGATCGCCGACAACCCGCATCGGCCGGGAACACGGGTAACGGTACGCTTTAATGCGTCCGACAGGCCGCCGGCGGACGCATTGGCAGCGCCGGCCTAGCTGCGCTTGCAGCGCGGCGTGGCAGGTGCTTTGGCTAGAGCAGATTTCGTAATGGCATAAGCGCGCTACGCACCGCTTCGTACCACATTGCGGCGTTGCCGCGCGCTGGTGTAGCCCGCTACACGGCGCTCCCTGCGCCTTGCATTGCGGCCCGAATCGATACGCATCACGCATGCACTATTTCGAATTCTGCTCTATGTCAGGATGCCGGGGTTATCCGCCACGCCGATCAGGCGCGGCGTGTTGAGCCGGCGCGGTGCGATCGTCTTGTGCTCACGCAGCCACTGCGCCACCACGTCCCAGACCGGCTCGCCGGTTGCGCCTTCGGCCACCGGCGCCCAGCCCGCCACCTTGTATTTTTTGTCGGCGTCGATCGGCTTGCCGTGCAGGCGCATGTCCTGCACGCGACGTCCCATCGCCGCCTTCGGGTCCATCGCATAGGTCATCCCGCCGACCCGCACCATGTCGCCGCCCTGCTGGTAATACGGATCGGGATTGAAGAGATTGTCGGCGACGTCTTCCATGATGGTCTTGATGGTCGCGCCGGTCATCTCGGTCAGTGTCGAATGGGAGTAGGTCGTCGCGGTCTGGTCCATCAGGTGCTCCATCAGGATCGGGCTGTCCGGCAGCAGCGAGGTGCCCCAGCGGAATCCCGGCGAAAACGCCATGTCGGCACCCTTGACGTCGATCAGGGCGTCGACGATCAGCTGATCGAAGGTGCCGTTGAAATTGCCGCGCCGGTAGAGCGTGCCCTGCGTCACGGCCAGTTGCTCACCCAGCTTTGCGGCAAACGGCGCGCGTACCCTGGTGATCAGCGCCTCCATCGCTTGATCGGCCGGCAGGAAATTGGCAAACACCGGCAGCAGCCTGTATTTGAATCCCCGGATGGCGCCGCCGCGCACATCGAAGTCCAGCACGCCGAGGAACTTGCCGTTGCTGCCCGCATTGGTCACCAGCGTCTTGCCGCCCGCATTGGCGACCAGGATCGGCGCCGGCATGCCGTCATGCGTGTGGCCGCCCAGGATCGCATCGATGCCGCGCACGCGCGAGGCCAGCTTCAGGTCGACATCCATGCCGTTGTGCGACAGCAGGACCACCAACCGGGCGCCCTTGGCGCGCGCCTCGTCGACCATCTTCTGCATGTGCTCTTCCTGGATGCCGAAACGCCAGTCCGGCACCAGGTAACGCGGGTTGGCAATCGGCGTGTAGGGAAACGCCTGGCCGATGATCGCCAGCTTGACACCGTTCATCTCCTTCATCACGTAGGGCGCAAAGACCTGGTCGCCGAAATCATTGGTCTGGATGTTCTGCGCGATGAAGTCGACCCGGCCCTTGAAATCACCCTCGACGATTTCCTTGACGCGCTTGTCGCCCAGCGTCATTTCCCAGTGCGCCGTCATGACATCGACGCCCAGCGCCAGGCCGGCGTCGACCATGTCCTGGCCCTTGGTCCACAGGGCCGTCGCCGACCCCTGCCAGGTATCGCCGCCGTCGAGCAGCAATGCGCCGGGACGCCCGGCCCTGATGCGCTTGATCAGCGTCGCCAGATGCGCGAAGCCGCCGACCTTGCCGTAGGTCCTGGCTGCCTGTTCGAAATCGAGGCAGGTGAATGCATGGGCTTGCGGCGTGCCGGGCAGCACGCCACTCTGCTTCAACAGCCTCTCGCCGACCAGATGCGGGATGCGGCCGACGGCCTCGCCCACGCCTATGTTGACGCTCGGCTCCCGGAAATACACGGGCAAGAGCTGCGCATGGCAATCGGTGAAATGCATCAGATGCACGTTGCCGTATCGCGGCAGGTCGTAGAGCTTGTCCGCGGAAGGTGCGGCCAGCACGCCCGGCGCATCCAGAGCCATGCCGGAGGCAGCGGCAATGCCGAGCACCTGCATGAATTCGCGGCGGTTCAGACTCATTCGGCTTCCATTTCCTTGACGGGCACGTTGCAGGCCATTGCGCCGGCTGGCATCCTGCAATGACGATCAGCTCACTGATTGACCGGCGAAGCCGGGTCGAGCAGCAGCGCCATCACGTCGCGCAACTGCGCCTGCGTCAGAATGCCCTTGTGACCGAAGCGCGGCATGTTGGAGCAGGCATGGTAGGCCTGGGCGTTATAGATCTTGGCCCAGGTGTAGCGCACGATCGCCTCGCTCTGGCCGCGCAACTTGCCGTAGTTGTAGAGCGACGGCCCGATATTTCCATAGGAGATTTCGGCCTTCGTCATCTGGTGGCAGGCGTAGCAGTTGCCGCCGTTGACCGAGCCGACCGGGTCGGACGACTGCAGGCCACGGCCGTTCTGCGCAATCGCCTCGCCGGCCTTCCAGTCGCCCAGATACTTGCCGTCGGTCGGAAAGACGACGCTGGCCAACTGCGCCGCTTCGAGCCGGGCCGAGACCGCCGGCGCGACCGTCTGGCCGACATCGCTGCACACCCGTTCGATCTCGTCCTGGTCGAAGACACGTTCTGCATTGGCCGGACCCACGGTCTTGAAGTCCGCCTTCATCATCTGCAGCGCAGCCTTGCCATAATCGGAGCCGCCTGCCACGGTGGCGCAGCCGGCGATCGAGGCCGCCACGGCGAACCCGGTCAGCATGGTTTTCATCATGGTATGTGCTCCTATCGTTTCAGGCCGGGTCCGTCGTAGGTGGCGCCTTCGGCATTCTTGGCAAGATACATCGTCAGCGCGGTCAGGCTGTCGGACGCATACACGGGCTCGGGGAAACGCTGCTGGCGATAGCAGTCATTGAGGCGATGCTGCATCGTGCGGACCTCGCCCTGCGAGACGCGATAGGCGGGCCACGTGGCGTAGGTGAGCTGCGCATCTTTTTTTTCCAGCAGGTTCGGCAGCTGCTGCAGGCGGATGCGCTGGCCGCTGGCGGAGTGGCAGGTCGCGCAGGCAAAGTCGTGACTGCCGCCGCGGAAAAAAAACATCTGCCTGCCGATTTCATAGGCGCGTTTTTCCGCCGGATGGGAAGCCGATGCCGCCATGATCATGCCGCGCGACTGGCCGGCAATGTAGGCCACCAGGCTTTCGATCGTCGAAGGGTCGCCGGCCGCGCCGAAGGGCGTTCTGACGGCTTCGTCGTGCGACAGCCCTTGCAGGGTCGTGCGGCACTGGATCAATCGCTGCTCGAGGTCCATGACCTTGTCGGCATCCTTGAAGTAGCGCGGCAGCTCGGCGTAGGCGCCCTTGACGACACCCGGACCCTTGCCCAGATCGCACTGTTGCAGCGAGACGTTTTTCGGCCCGGCTTTTTTCTGCCAGAGCGCTTCGCCACGGGCTTCCCAGAGTTCGGCCGGATTGCTGTCGGCCAGCATCTGCCGGTATCTGGCGATTTCATCGGTGACCGAACCCTGGGCATGGACCGGGATCGCCACCGCAGCGGTCAGGGTCGCCACAACGGCGCCGGTCTTGAAGAGATTGTGCATGTCGACTCCTGTGATGATTTTTGCCGTGCTGCCGTGCTGCCTTGCTGCTGTGCACTGTACCGCCGATCGTGCATCGTCGCATCGAGCCTCGCAGCGCGTGCAGTTTCGCCAGCGCGGTACGCAGGATTTTACCTGCCGCATCGCTGGCTGGCCGATTTTCATGGCGCAACGCGGCAGGTTCCTGGCGTCGCCAGGGTCGCCTGCGGTCGCCGCGCTTTTCGGGCACACCGGTATTTAACGGCCCTGCGAACCACATATTTTTATTTTCCCGATTCTTCGCCGCGCACCCGCTTTTCGGCAGATAGTACGATCAACCACGGCAAGCGCTTCCTGACGCAGCCCCGCCTCTTCCCTTTCCTGCCCGGCCCATGGCGATTCTTGACGACGACTGGGAAATGAATTTCCCGCAACAGGGCATTGGTCTGTCGGCCCGGCGCATCGGCGAGCACCTCGAACGCGGGCAGATCAACCCCTTTGTTGCGGTCACGCTGGCGCGATGCACGCGTCCGGAGCTGTTCATCGACGTCATCGACCTGACGCGGCGCTTCAAACGCATGGTCGGCCTGACCGTAGCCGATCTGCAGGCAGGTCGTTACGGACTCCTGCGAAATACAGCGGTATCTGAAGTGCTCGCCGACCTGCATGTTGCGCCTGCGGATGCCTGGCTGCAAAGAGTGGGCAATGCGTTACGCAATTCCCTGATCAGAAAGCTCGTACGCAACCGGCCAACGCCGCTGTTGCCGATGGTCGCATCGACGCCGCTTGGCCTTCGCGGTCTTGACTGCGCGCTCGATTGCTGGCTGGCCTCCCAGTCTGCGCAGAAGGCCGGCGCATCGCAGTGGCAGGCACGGCTGGCCAATCTGTCGAGCCGTGGTTTGCGCCGGGATGAATTGGCGCAGAGCGGCCTGGAGACCTGGCTGGCGTCCAAAGGGGCGTTGCCGATCAGTGTACAAGCACTGCGCGATGCACTGGATTTTTCAGCGGTGCGACTCTCGCTGGTCGCTGTCCACGCCACTGCGCTGCGACAGCTCGATTTCGTCGACGGCAAGGCGGCCACGTCCGGCAAGCGGCGTACGCCAAAACAAACCGGCCCCGGTCCGACGATGCGGCCTTTGCTGCGCGATCGGGTGCTGGGATACGCGATCGATCGGGTGACCTGGGACGACATGCTCGGACGCGCCGAATGCTTCGTCGCTTTTGATCACCGCGGCGAACTGCTGCGGGGTTTCGACGGGCGTTCGGGCTACTGCAAAAACATCAATGAAGCGAGGATCGTCGCGGCACGCCATGCGGCGGTTCATTATCCGAAGGTGACATTGCGCGGCAACTGGTCGCAGATCCGGCAGAGCGGGGGATGGTCCTACCGTGAATGGCTCGTAACGCTGCCTTACTACCCGGATTCCTTTTGTTCGACTCACTTCGATTACCGCAACGTCCTGCTGCACGTGCGCTGCGACATGCGCGAAGACCGGGACGGCAAGACGGTCCTGGTATTGCAGGAAGTCCAGAGCGACTGGGCCCAACGGGCGCGTCGCCAACAGCAACAAGCTGGCAACTGCGATCCCGACGTGCCGGTACCACCCTGGCTGGAAGAGTGGCCGGCGCTGGCGTTGAAGATCATGCTGTTGCACGCTGCCGCCTCAGGTGCTCTGGCGCTTGCCTGGACTCCCGGCGCTGTGCAGGTTGCGCGGTACCGCGGGCTCGGCGCAGCCGGGCTGGTCAATCTTTACGATCGGACCCTGCCTGCGGCGATGAACAAGCTGCTCAAAGAGTACGGACGCGAATGCGAAACAGTGGAAATATTCCAACCCGTGAACTTCAGGATCGCAACCGCGGAGCTCGGTTACGTCGTCTTTGGCGAGGATGACGACATGCTCGGCTATGCGGATTCCTGGGAAGACGCCTGCCTGCTCCTGCCGGACGGCGCAGAGGAAGCGCTTCAACCGATGCAGGGCGTG
>JANXSS010000033.1 GCA_025356535.1 Herminiimonas sp. | reverse complement strand
GGCAAAATCTTCGACAATTAGAACACTCGTTCGATTAATTTTAAAATGGTGACCCATGACCGAAAGCCCGACCGCCACGACCTCCAGCCTGCTTCAACAGTACGGCCCACGCGAAGCGATGGAATACGACGTGGTCGTCGTCGGCGGTGGCCCGGCGGGTCTTTCCGCGGCAATCCGCCTGAAGCAGCGGGCGGCAAAAGACGGTCGCGAAGTATCGGTCTGCGTGCTGGAGAAAGGCGGCGAGCTTGGCGCCCATATCCTGTCCGGCGCCGTGATGGACCCGCAGGCGCTGACCGAACTGTTCCCGGACTGGAAAGCCATGGGTGCGCCGCTCAATGTCGAAGTCAGCGAGGACCGCTTCCTGTTCCTGACCGAGACCAAGGCCTACAAGACGCCGGGCTGGATGCTGCCGGGATGCTTCCAGAACCACGGCAACTATGTAATTTCGCTGGCAAACGTCGTGCGCTGGCTCGGCCAGCAGGCAGAAGGCCTCGGCATCGAAATCTTTCCGGGATTTCCGGCAGCCGAAATCCTTTATAACGACGACGGCTCGGTCAAGGGTGTCGCCACCGGCAACATGGGTGTCGACCGCCATGGCGTACCGACGGCGGCGTTCCAGCTCGGCATGGAACTGCATGCGAAGTACACGCTGTTTGCCGAAGGCGCGCGCGGCCATCTGGGCAAGCAGCTGATGCAGAAATTCGATCTCAATGCCGGCCGCGATCCGCAGACCTATGGCATCGGCATCAAGGAACTATGGGAGATCGATCCGGCCATGCACAAGCCGGGACTGGTCATCCACACCGCCGGCTGGCCGCTCGACCATGCAACCTATGGCGGCTCGTTCCTGTATCACCTGGAAAACAACCAGGTGGCAGTCGGCTACGTGGTCGGGCTCGGCTATAAAAACCCTTACCTGTCGCCGTATGAAGAATTCCAGCGCTACAAGACGCATCCGGCAATCCGGCCTTTCTTCGAGAATGCCAAGCGGATTTCCTACGGTGCGCGGGCAATCACGGCCGGCGGCCTGCAGTCGCTGCCAAAACTGACCTTCAAGGGCGGCGCCCTGATCGGCTGCGACGCCGGATTTCTCAACGCCAGCCGCATCAAGGGCAGTCATGCGGCGATCAAGACCGGCATGCTGGCAGCCGACGCCGCCTTCGATGCGCTTGCGGCCAATCGCCAGCATGACGAAATCACGGCCTATGCCACGGCTTTCGAGGCATCCTGGCTGCACGAGGAACTGCATACCGCGCGCAATTTCAAGCCATGGATGAGCAAGGGCCTGAAGCTGGGCACCCTGATGGTGGGCATCGACCAGGTCGTCTTTCGCGGCAAGGCGCCGTGGACCCTGCGCCATACGCATGCCGACCATGAATGCCTGAAACCGGCAGCCGGCTTCAAGCCGATCAGCTATGCGCGCCCGGACGGCAAACTGACCTTCGACCGGCTGTCGTCGGTCTTCATCTCCAACACGAACCACGCGGAAGACCAGCCGGTGCATCTGACGCTGAAAGACCCGACGGTGCCGGTGGCGATCAACCTGGCGCGCTATGCGGGCCCGGAAGCGCGCTACTGCCCGGCCGGCGTCTACGAGTACGTCAAGACCGATGCGGGTGCGGACCGCCTGCAGATCAACGCGCAGAACTGCGTGCATTGCAAGACCTGCGACATCAAGGATCCTACGCAAAACATCGTCTGGGTCACGCCCGAAGGCGGTGGCGGGCCGAATTATCCGAACATGTAGGATGTGATTGCCGCATCAGGGCGCCGCACCGGGGCGCCCTGATGCGGACGCCCCGATGCGCTGCTAGAGCGACCAGGTGCCGCTGGCCAGTTTTTCGAGCCAGAAGGCGCCGATGACGGTTTTCACATCCGTGACCTTGCCTTCGCGAACCCAGGTCATGAAATCTTCCTGCGTTGCGATGAAGACGTCGAGAAATTCGCCGTCGTCGAGCGCGCTCTTGCCGGGCTTCAGGCCGCGCGCGATGAAGATGTCCAGATGCTCGTCCGAATAGGCAATGGCATTGTGGATCGTGCAGACGAATTGCCAATCCTGCGCGGTATAACCGGTCTCCTCCTGCAGCTCGCGTTTTGCGCAGGCCAGCGGATCTTCGCCCGGATCGATTTTGCCGGCAGGCAGTTCGATGAAGACGCGGTCGAGCGGATAACGGTATTGCCGTTCCAGCAGCACCGAACCGTCGTCGAATACCGGCAGGATGACCACAGCGCCCGGATGGCGGATGAATTCGCGGGTGGCCGGCTTGCCGTCCGGCAGGCGGACCTGGTCTTTTGCGACCTTCAGGAAATAACCGTCGTAGGCGTCGATGCCGTCGACGCGGGTTTCGATCAGATGCTTGTCGTGGTCTCGGTCCATTGGTGGCTCCAGCATGCAATGTGGATTCGGGAAAAAACAATGATGCAGCGCGAACGGCGACCCTCACTGTGCCGGCGCAATTGCCGTTTCATCGGTTCCGCAACGCAGATCAGCGATGCTGCTTGCGCAGATAGCGGAATGCAAAACCCGGAAACGCCAGCACGATGAACAGGCAACCGGTGACGGCGTAAAAACCCCATGCCTGGGCAAATACATTGCCGATGCGCGCTTCGAGCAGCATGCCGGCCAGCCCCACCGCCAGATAAAGCAGCAGCAGTTCGAGCAGGCGCCACCAGAAGGATTTTTCAGGCCGTCCGACGGGTATCAGCAGGAACAGCCGTTCGCTGGCGAACGGCAGGTTGGCGGCCACCATGGCAAGCACGATGACAAGCCAGCTCGACAGCGACGGGTTCAAGATTTCAATCGGTTACGAACGCGGCGAGCCACGACGCGTCAGGACGCCAGCGTCTTGACGATGGCCGTTGCACAGGCGGTCATCAGCGGCCCCGGCACCAGGCCGAGCACCAGCACCAGCGCGCCGTTGATGCTCAATGCAATCCGCATGTCGGTCGTCGGCGTGATCTTGGCATGATCGGCAGGCTCGTCGAAATACATCACCTTGACCACCCGCAGATAATAGAACGCACCGATGAGCGAGAAGAACACGGCGACCACTGCCAGCCAGATCTGGCCGGTACCCAGCACTGCCTGCAGCACCGAAAGCTTGCCGTAAAAACCCATCACCGGCGGAATGCCGGCCAGCGAAAACATCAGCAGGAGCATGACGAAAGCGAACCACGGACTGCGCTGGTTGAGTCCCTTGAAGTCCTCGATGTTCTCGGCCTCGAAGCCCGAACGCGCCAGCAGCAGGATGACGCCGAACGTGCCCAGCGTGGTCAGGACATAAGTGATCGTGTAGAACATGGCCGAGCTGTAGGCATTCGCAGCAGAAAAGACGTTGCCGTTGACGACACCGGCCAAGAGACCGAGCAGCATGAAGCCCATCTGGGAAATCGTCGAATAGGCCAGCATCCGCTTCAGGTTGGTCTGGGCGATCGCGGTGATGTTGCCGATTGCCATGGACAGTACCGCAAGCACCGTCAGCATCTGCTGCCAGTCGATTGCCAGCGGCAGCAAGCCTTCGACCAGAAGGCGGATGCAGATGGCAAATGCCGCCAGCTTCGGTGCGCCGCCCAGGAGCAGCGTGACGGCCGTCGGCGCGCCCTGGTAGACGTCGGGCACCCACATGTGGAACGGCGCGGCGCCGAGCTTGAATGCCAGGCCGGCGACCAGGAACACCACGCCGAAGACCAGGATCGTCTTGTTGACGACCGGCGAGGCGGCCGCCTTTGCCACTTCTGTGAGGTCAAGCGAACCGGTGGCGCCATACAACATCGAAATGCCATACAACATGAAGCCGGAAGCCAGCGCGCCCAGGATGAAGTATTTCATGGCCGCTTCGGTCGATTGCGTGTGATTGCGCCGCAGGGCGACCAGTGCGTAGAGCGACAGCGACATGAGTTCCAGGCCAAGATAAATCACGAGAAAGTTATTTCCCGAAATCATGACCATCTGGCCCAGCAGGGAAAACAGCGCCAGGGTATAGAACTCGCCACCGAGGTTCGAACCCAGCATGCCGCGGTCGGTCGCATACTGGCGCGAGTAGATCAGCGTCAGGCCAACGGCCAGATAGGAAAACGCCTTCAGCAAGCTCGACATCGGGTCGGAGACGAACATGTTGTGGAAGGTGTAGGTGGTCGTGCCGGCATTGACGTCGCCCATGCTGATCCAGCCGCAGATGGCCAGCGTAATCAGCGAGAGCAGGTAGGTGACATGACGTTTCGAATCGGCCAGGAACATGTCAACCAGCAGGATCACCGATGTCGCGATCAGGAGGAAGATTTCGGGCGAGGCTGGCAGCAGGTTGAGGTTGTTCATGGGATGGGCAATCAGTGCGCGCTCAATGCGCTTTCGAAATGGCTACGTGTTTCAGCAGGTCGGCAACCGATACCTGCATCGCATCGGTAAAGGGTGCGGGATAAAGCCCCATCGCAATGACTGCCACGGCAAGAACGCCAAGCATGAAGAATTCGCGCTTGTTCAGGTCGACCAGTTGGGCCACGTGATGGTTGGCAACGGCACCGAAGAGCACCCGCTTGACCAGCCACAGCGAGTAGGCAGCGCCGAAGATCAGGGCGGTCGCCGCGAGCAGGCCGATCCAGAAATTGAATTTGACTGCGCCGAGGATGACCATGAATTCGCCGACGAAGCCGGATGTCGCCGGCAAGCCGCAATTGGCCAGCGAGAACAGGACGAACAGTGCGGCAAACTTCGGCATCGTGTTGACGACCCCGCCGTAATCGGCGATCTGGCGTGAATGCATGCGGTCGTACAGCACGCCAATGCACAGGAACATCGCGCCGGAGACGAAACCGTGCGAAATCATCTGCATCATCCCGCCCTGCACCGCCATGTCGTTGAAGACGAAAAAGCCGAGCGTGACGAATCCCATGTGGGCGATCGACGAATAGGCGACGAGCTTTTTCATGTCGGCCTGTACCAGCGCAACCAGGCCGATGTAGATCACCGCAATCAGCGACAGCGTGATCATGAAACCGGACAGATAGTGGCTTGCGTCCGGCGTGATCGGCAGCGAGAACCGCACGAAGCCGTAACCGCCGAGCTTCAGCATGATTGCCGCCAGCACCACCGAGCCGCCGGTCGGCGCTTCGACGTGCGCATCCGGCAACCAGGTGTGGACCGGCCACATCGGCACCTTCACCGCGAAGGCCATCAGGAACGCCAGGAACAGCAGGATCTGCGCATTCAAAGCGATCGGCAACTGCTGCCAGGTCAGGATGTCGAAACTGTTGCCGGCCTTGAAGTACAGGTACAGGATCGCCACCAGCATCAAGAGCGAACCGAAGAAGGTGTAGAGGAAGAACTTGATCGATGCATAGACCCGGTTGGCGCCGCCCCAGACGCCGATGATGATGAACATCGGAATCAGGGTCGACTCGAAGAAGACGTAGAACAGCAGGCCGTCGAGCGCGCAGAAAACGCCGATCATCAGGCCCGACAGGATCAGGAACGCGCCCATGTACTGCGACACCCGCTTTTCGATGACTTCCCAGCCGGCGATGACGACCAGTACCGTGATGAAGGCCGTCAGCGGTATGAACCAGAGCGACAGGCCGTCGATGCCGAGCTGATAGAAGATGTTCAGGCGTTCGATCCACGCATGCTTTTCGACGAACTGCATGCCGTGGGCAGTGTTGCTGAAATTGGCAATCAGCGGCAGCGTGACGGCAAGGCTGACGATCGAGCCGATCAGCGCCACGACACGCGCCGTGCCGGGACTGTCGTTGCGACAAAACACCAGGATCAGGATGCCGAAGGCAATCGGCGACCAGATTGCGAGACTCAATAACGGGAAAGTTGACTGCATCATGATTGTTTTTTGTTTTTCGTGACCAACATGCGGCGCTTACTTAGCGAAGTGGAACGGCAACGGGAATGGCATGAACCAGGTCAAAAATCCCAGCACGCCGAGAATCATCACGAAAGCGTAATGGTAGATGTAACCGGATTGCAGCAAGCGCGTCACGCGTGAGAACCAGCCGATCATCCGCGCACTGCCGTTGACTGCCAGACCATCGATCAGGGCGCGGTCACCGACCCGCCAGAGTTCGCCGCCGAGAAGGCGCGCACCGCCGGCAAAGACCACGTCGTTGAACTTGTCGAGATAGTACTTGTTCTCCAGCAGCGTATGGATTGCATGAAAGCGGGCAAAGAACCAGGCCGGCACGCGCGGATTGATCAAATAACAGTACCAGGCCGTGACGACGCCGGCGGCAGCCAGCAGGAATGGCAGCGAGGTAAAGGCATGCAGGCCCATGTCGAGTGCACTGTGGAATTCATGCGTCAGTTCTTCCATCGCATGATGGGATTCGTTGACGGCAATGACGCCCTTGAAGAAATTTCCGAACAACATGGACTGGATCGTCAGGTAGCCGATCACCACCGACGGTATCGCCAGCAGCACCAGGGGCAGCGTCACCACCCAAGGTGATTCGTGCGGCTTGTGGCCTGGCGCCAGACCGTGATGGTCGTCATGCCCGTGATCGTCGGCGGCGCCGTGCGCGCCGGCATGGGCGCCATGATCGTCTTTGGCCATCGAATGGGCCTGGTCGTGATCAGAGGCGTCTGCATGGGCATGGGCTTGTGCCGCGTGTTTTGCATCAGGATGCGCAGCGCCGTGCGCATCGTGCGCCAGACCGAAACGCTCCTTGCCATGGAAGACCAGGAAATACATCCGGAATGAATAGAAGGCAGTGACGAAGACGCCGATCAAAACCGCCACGTGGGCAATGCCGGCGCCGGCAATGTGCGAGGCGCCAACCGCTTCGATGATGCTGTCCTTGGAATAGAAGCCGGAGAAGAATGGCGTGCCGATCAGCGCCAGCGAACCGATCAGCGAAGTGATCCACGTGATCGGCATG
>JANXSS010000030.1 GCA_025356535.1 Herminiimonas sp. | reverse complement strand
GGCATACAAGACAGGGCCAATTCGGCTCTAAAACGTTCATTTTTGAGCCTCGGTCGGACCAAGTCCGCAATGTGCCGACTTTCAACGCCGAAAAATCAGGAACGAACCAGAAATCGTGCATTGATCAGCGCTTCCTTAGCTCTCTCAAAACAGGGGGCGACAGCATCGCTGTCGATTTTTGCGCGATCGGATCGGATTGGCCGGCTCCGCACTTGCCATGTCACTTGCCATGTCGAATCGCCGCCGGTTGTCCGCAACCCGTGCACTGCCTAAGAGCAGGCGCAGCGGCAGGTACGCGGGCTTTTCATGGTAGCGGTGTTGCCAATTCGGTAACGCGAAAATCGGAAGATAGTGCAATGGCTACGCAATTTTTGGTGCCGCCTTGAACATTTTATTGTTATTAATCAACAATAAGGTTGGATCGGCAGATCATCGATTGCGTGTGCGGCAGGTCGCCGGCCGCACAGGCCAGGTTGGACACGACACCTGTGCAGCGTGAGACGTACCCGCCGTCCTCAGGCGATCGGCGCGAGAAAGGGCGCACCAACCGCCCCGGTCTTGACGAAGAGCATTGCGCCCTCGGGGCCGGTGCAGGTCGCGTGGCGGCTGCCACGGGGACTGCGCAACCAGGTGCCCGCCGGGTAGTGGCCCTCCCCGTCGCGGAAAGCGCCGGCGAGGACCAGTATTTCCTCGCCTCCAATATGCGTGTGGGTCTTGAATCGTGTCTCGGGCGCCCAGCGCACGAGTGCGGTACTGATGCCCTCATGCGCATGCAGGGGCATGACCAGCTGTCCCGCCACCTGTCCCGGATACCAGGCGGTCGTGGCGGTGTCGATTTTTACCGGCCTGGTGTCGCCCGCCGTGAACTGGCGCAGCTTGACGAACAGGATGCAGCCGTCGCGCGAAAAAGGCGCATGCGCCGAGCCCGGCGGATTGCGCAGGTACGTGCCTGCCGGATAGTCGCCGTGTTCGTCGGAGAAGACGCCTTGCAGGACGAATATCTCTTCGCCGCCGTCGTGTACATGGCGGTCGAAGCGCGAGCCGGCCGCATAGCGCACGATGCTGGTGGCGCGCGCGACTTCGTCGCCGACCCGGTCGAGCATGCGCCGGTCGACGCCCGGCTGTGGCGACGCGCTCCAGACGGCTGCCTGCTGGGTTTGTACCGCCCGCTTGTCGAAATCGCTGTTGATGTTCATAGGTCAAAAGTCTACAGCATGCGCCGGGCGACGGCGCGGTTTGGCGCGTTGAGCCATGAACTGCGCCGGCAGGAACGATTACACTGTCAGCCTGCCTGCGCTCGCAGGCGCTCCTACAGGAAAAACCGTCATGCATCTGTCCCGATTTGCACGCGTCAAGCTCACGCATGCACCGACCGCCCTCGAAGCGATGCCGAACCTGAGCCGGCATCTTGGCGGCCCGAACCTGTTCATCAAGCGCGATGACAATACCGGCCTGGCCAGCGGCGGCAACAAGACGCGCAAGCTGGAGTTTCTGATCGGCGAAGCCCTGGCCCAGGGCGCAACGCACATCGTCACGCAGGGTGCGACGCAATCGAATCACGTGCGCCAGACAGCTGCGGCGGCGCGCAAGTTCGGCCTGCGTTGTACGGCATTGCTGGAAACCAGGGTCACCGACGGCAGCGCGGAGTACTACGCCAGCGGCAATGTGTTTTTCGACCAGCTGTTCGATTGCGCACTCGAGACGCGCCCGGCCGGTCTCGACATGAACGCCGAGCTGGTGGCCGTCGGCGAGCGGCTGGCCGCTGCCGGTGAAAAGCCGTACCTGATTCCCGGCGGCGGCTCGAACCCGGTCGGCGCCCTGGGCTACGTCGTCTGCGCACAGGAGCTGCTGATGCAGGCAAACGAACAGCAGCTCGTGATCGACCGCGTGGTCCATGCAACCGGCAGCGCCGGCACGCAAGCCGGTTTGGTGGCAGGCTTCGAAGGCATGAACAGCGGCATCGGCGTACTCGGCATCGGCGTGCGGGCGCCACGCGCAAAACAGGAAGAAAACGTCTACAGCCTGGCGCAGCAGACGCTCGCGCTGCTCGGCGTGGGTATGCCGCTTGCCAGGAGCGCCGTCGAAGCCAACTGCGATTACGTCGGCGCCGGCTATGGCCAACCGGCCGACGGCATGGTCGAGGCAGTCAGGCTGACGGCGCAGTGCGAAGGCGTCCTGCTCGACCCGGTCTATTCCGGCAAGG
>JANXSS010000029.1 GCA_025356535.1 Herminiimonas sp. | reverse complement strand
GTCGCGGGAGGAAGGTCCGGACTCCATAGAGCAGGGTGACGGTTAACGGCCGTCCGCCGTGAGGCGAGGAACAGGGCCACAGAGACGAGCGTATTCAGTTACGGTGAAACGCGGTAACCTCCACCCGGAGCAATTCCAAATAGGCACGCGTTGATGCTGCTCGCGGAGCGTGCGGGTAGGAAGCTTGAGCCGTGGAGTAATTCACGGCCTAGAGGAATGGTTGTCATAACCAAAGGCGCAAGCCGGCGGTCGTAACAGAATCCGGCCTATCGGCTTGCTTCACTTTTTTCCGTTGTACCGGGCGCCGGCAATCGCGGCGTCCTTGGCAGTGACAGCAACAATCATTTCGGCAGCGGCGGGACATGCGCATGGCAAAGAAAAAAGAAGAACTCGATCCCGAAACCCTGGCGCTGATTCACTGGTGCATCGAGGTCGAAGGATTTCTCGTGGCCGGCGGCGCAACCGTGGCCGAGGCACAACAGCACATCGAAGACGAAGTGGAATGGTTCACCGACCAGTACTACGAAGGCCTGACGCCGGAGCAGGCGGCAAAGGAAGCGCTGGCGTAGCAGGACGGATCCGGACAATCCCGGATTTGATTGACGCGATGCAAAGCGAGGTTTCATCGGCGCGGCAAGATGCGGCTTCCTTTGTTCTGCAGATCCCTCTTTTGAACTCCATCCGTAAGTTGTTTCCGTGCGCCGCGCCCGACCCTGCAACGAATGTCGCGCCCGCGCCGCAGACCCCGCAAAACACGCCGGCTGCAACCCTGCGACGCAGCCCGACCCATCGTGACCTGCAGGCATTGCCGCGCGCGCAGCCGCCTCCCGGTACGCAGGCACCCGGCGCCGCGCCCCCGGCCCCTGCGCCGGATCCTTCGCAGCCAGTCCTTGGCAAGCGCGCCCGGGAGTAGCCGCATGCGAGCGGTGTCGATCGGCACAGGCGTCGAGCGTGCGCGACGCTTGCGTATGCTGTACGCTTGCCGGCGCGCGGTGCGCCGGCCCGGTCACTGCAACTGCAACTGAACAGGAACCTTCATGAACATCCATCTGACGCTCGCCCCCCTGATTTCCCTGATCGCCGGCATCCTGATCCTGGTCATGCCGCGTCTGCTCAATTTCATCGTCGCGATCTACCTGATCGTCATCGGCCTGGTCGGGCTTCTTGGCGCAGGCAACATGGGATTGCACTGATACCGGTGCAACGCGCGCCGCTGGGTGCGATCAATGCAAGCCGGGTGAATTCGGCCTAGACTGCGTCGTATGAAACCGATCACATTACCTCTCAAGAAACCGGGTCAGTCCGTGCAGGCCATCGCGCCGCCGTCGCGCAAGCGGCGCATCGCACTGGTGCTGCAAGGCGGCGGCGCACTGGGCGCCTACCAGGCCGGCGTCTACCAGGCCATGCACGAAAACAACCTGGCGCCGGACTGGGTGGTCGGCACCTCGATTGGCGCCATCAATGCCGCGCTCATTGCCGGCAATCGCGAAGCCGACCGGGTGCCGCGCCTGCGCGAATTCTGGAACCGGGTCTCGCATGTCGATGCGCTCGACATGAACCGGGTAATTGACAGCGCGCGCCGCTGGAACACCTGGTTTGCCACGGCAGATGCGGTGCTGCAGGGTGTGAAAGGATTCTTTTCGCCGCGGCTCTTCAATGCCTTTGCCGCCGGCGGCGCGGTGGCGCCGGAGAGCGCCAGTTTCTACGACACCGCGCCGCTGGCCGCGACGCTGCGCGAGCTGGTCGATTTCGATTACCTGCACGGGCCGCAGGGCGCGCGCCTCTGCGTCAATGCGCTCAAGGTCACCTCCGGCGAACTGGTCAGCTTCGACAGCGATACGCAACCGATCAATGTCGAACACATCATGGCAAGCGGCGCGCTGCCGCCGGGCTTTCCGGCAGTGCGCATCGACGGCGAACTGTACTGGGACGGCGGCCTGTATTCGAACACGCCGCTCGAAACCGTATTGGCCGACCAGAGCGCAACCGACACGCTGTGCTTCATGGTCGACCTGTGGAATCCGGTCGGGCCCGAGCCGACCACTCTGGATGAAGTGCAGACGCGCCAGAAGGACGTGATGTTCGCCTCGCGCTCGGCGCGCCACATCGAAAACTACCTGAAGCTGCATCAGTTGCAGACCATGGTGCGCTCGCTCTACGACAAGCTGCCGGCAGAGTTGAAAGGCAGCGCCGGCCGGCAGATGCTGGAAGAAACCGGCTGCAACACGACCATTCACATCGTGCGCATTCCCTATGCCGGCCAGGACTGGCACATGGCGGCAAAGGACATCAATTTCTCGCGTGGCTCGATCGAGTGGCGCTGGGAGCAGGGCTACCAGGACGGCTGCCGCGCCATTGCGCAGGGCGACTGGCTCGACCCCGTCGCCGACGGCGTTGGCGTGGTGGTGCATGAACTGGAGCCTGCGCGACAGGCACCCGCGCAGCGCGCCGGTTTCGCCTGAACCAGGCGGCGGCAGGCGGCAGGTGGCAGCTTGCCCCAGCCGCCTGCAGACCGCTTACTGCATGAACCAGCCGTGGCTGACGACGATCGATTGTCCCGTCAGGGCATTCGTCGGAAAGGCCGCCAGGAAAAGCGCGGTCTGCGCCACGTCCTGGGTGGTGGTGAATTCGCCGTCGACGGTATCCTTCAACATCACGTTCTTGATCACGTCGGCTTCGCTGATGTTGAGCGACTTCGCCTGCTCCGGAATCTGCTTGTCGACCAACGGCGTGCGCACGAAGCCCGGGCAGATCACGTTGGAGCGGATGTTGTTCTTCGCGCCTTCCTTTGCCACCACCTTGGCCAGGCCGATCAGGCCGTGCTTGGCGGCGACATACGGCGCCTTCAGCGGCGAGGCTTCGTGGGAATGCACCGAGCCCATGTAGAGGATCGTGCCGCCCCGCCCGCCCTTGATCATCGCGCGCATGCAGGCACGGGTGGTCAGGAAGGCGCCGTCGAGGTGAATTGCCAGCATGCGTTTCCAGTCCGCCAGCGCCAGGTCGACGATCGGGCTGATGATCTGGATGCCGGCGTTCGACACCAGGATGTCGACACCGCCGTAAGCTGCCACCGTGGCGGCGACGCCGGCGTCGACCTGCGCTTCGTCGACCACGTTCATGGCAACGCCCATTGCCGTGCCGCCTTCCTTGGTGATCTCGGCGGCGGTGGCATTTGCCGCCTCCAGCATCAGGTCGGCAATGACGACGCGCGCACCGGCGCGGGCATATTCGAACGCGATTTCACGGCCGATGCCGCTTGCCGCACCGGTGATGATGGCGACTTTGTCCTTGAGTTGCATGGCGATTCCTTTGATGGAGTGGGGGAAGCCGGCCGGAAGTGGCCGCAATGGCAAGGATTGTAACGGCTTCGCCCTCCAATGCGGCCGGCATGCCGCCTAAAGCGCCTTGAGCGCGGCCAGCAGGCGTTCGCCGTTGACGCTGCCAAGGCCGGTGCAGGCATCCCAGCCGGCGTCGGCCGGATAGGGGCCGTGGCGCCCGCTGATGTCGTTGTCGCCGCCGCTGATGTCGCGAAATGCCTGCGCGCTGGCCGGCAACCGGTACAGCAGCGGATTGAGATGGCCGAGCCGGCGGCCGAGCTGCTCGTTGCACAGCGCCACCAGTGCCGCATACAGGGGCGCCACGGCGCTGGTGCCACCGATGACCATGCGCTGGCCGTCGACCTCGATCTGGTAACCGGTGCCGGGATCGGCATTGGCCGCCACGTCCGGCAGGCCGCGCCCGACATGATGGCCCGGATTGGCCGATGGCGGCACGCCCGCCGCGGC
This sequence comes from Herminiimonas sp., assembly GCA_025356535.1. GTDB lineage: Bacteria > Pseudomonadota > Gammaproteobacteria > Burkholderiales > Burkholderiaceae_D > JANXSS01. The sequence goes on along the minus strand of JANXSS010000029.1, from coordinate 397 downwards.
CTGCCAGGGCGGCCGTGCAAAGACCTCGCTGACGCCGCCGCCGGTGGCGCCGCCGCTGCGACCCTGGTTCCAGACGGTCTCGACACGGGATGTGCTGCCTGCTGCGCCGGCCGACTGCAGGCGCGTGCCGCCGCAGGCCAGCGCATAGGGCGAGGACGCCGGAAAATCGGCATGCAGCCGGCCGTCGTCGCTGGCCGGCGCGCGCTGGTCCGAGGAGCCGTCGTCGCCGGCGGCGCAGCAGACCGTGACGCCCAGCGCTGTTGGGAATCGCTTAAAACTGGACCACGGTTTTCATCTAAAACTGACCCACCCTATTTGCGCGTAGATTACACCGCGTCTGTGGATAAGTCTTCTGGTCTGGTTCCTGGATCTCCTTTCTTTGCTGGTTTTTTGGTAG
>JANXSS010000002.1 GCA_025356535.1 Herminiimonas sp. | reverse complement strand
CCGTTCGGCGCCCTGGTCAACGAACTGCTGCCGTCGGTGTACGGCGTGCATCCGGACTTCGGCAGGATCGACTGGGCCAACGTGCAATGGCAGCTGGACGGCGAACCGTTCGTGCCCGACATGGCACGCAGCCTTTGCGAGAACGGCATCGGCCACAAGTCGCTGCTGCGCCTCGCCACACGCGGCCTGAACGGGATCGCCGGTACCGGCTTCTGAGGACGCGGTCATGACTTTTCAAATGCAAATCGACCCGGTCGGACAGTCGGTCGCAGTCGAGCCCGGGCGAACCCTGCTGGATGCGGCGCTTGGCGCCGGCATCTACATTCCGCATGCCTGCCTGCACGGATTGTGCGGCACCTGCAAGGTACGGGTGGTCGAAGGCGAGGTCGAGCTTGGCGAAGCATCGCCCTATGCGCTGATGGACTTCGAGCGCGACGAAGGCATGTGCCTGGCGTGCGTTGCCACTGCCCGCAGCGATCTGGTGATCGAAGCCGACATCGACGATGAACCCGACGCCGAAATGCATCCGATGCAGGACTTCGTCGGTACGGTCAGGGATGTGGTGCAGCTGACGCCGACGGCAAAAGGCGTGTTCATCGAGCTCGACGGCGACGGCATCGACTTCCAGGCGGGTCAGTACGTCAACCTGCATGTGCCCGGTGTGGCGCAGCCGCGCGCCTTCTCCCTGGCCAATCCGCCATCGGAAAAGCGGCTGATCGAACTCGACATCCGCCATGTGCCCGGCGGCCAGGCGACCGGATTCATCCACACCCAGCTGAAGGCAGGCGACCGGCTCAAGGTCAGCGGGCCCTACGGGCGCTTCTTCGTGCGCCGCTCGGCGCCGGAAAAACTGCTGTTCCTGGCTGGGGGCACCGGCCTGTCGAGCCCGAAGTCGATGATCCTGGACCGGTTCAATCAGGGCGAGACCCGTTCGGTAACGCTGGTCTACGGTGCGCGAAACCGGGCCGAGCTGTACGACGACGGGCTGTTTCGCACGTTGGCGAACGCGCATCCGAATTTCACATACGTTCCGGCGCTGTCGGCGCCGTCCGAGGACGACGCCTGGGACGGCGAGACCGGTTTCGTGCACGACGTCGCAACCCGGCATTTCAAGGGCGACTTCCGGCAGCACAAGGCCTACATGTGCGGCCCGCCGGTGATGATCGACGCCTGCATCACGGCGTTGATTCGCGGCCGGCTGTTCGAGCGGGACATGTACATGGAAAAGTTTCTGTCGGCAGCCGACACCGATGCCGCAGCACGTCGCAGTCCGCTGTTCAAGGCAATCTGAAATGGAGGGCGTCGCCAGCGAGACCCGAAGCGCAGCCGTTGACGGCTTGAAGCATGCGATCTGCCTGCGCGAGACCGGCGAAACCTTCCTGTGCTCCGGCAGCGAGACACTGTTGCAAGGCATGGCGCGCATCGGCAGGAAGTGCATACCGGCCGGCTGTTTGAATGGCGGCTGCGGCGTTTGCAAGGTCGCCATCCGGACCGGCGAGGTGCGCAAGCTCGGTGCGATGAGTCGGGCGCATGTTTCGGAAAGTGAAGAGGGCAAGGGGATCGTGCTGGCGTGTCGGGTGGCGCCGGCAGGTCCGGTCGAACTTGAAGTGATCGGCAAGTTGAAAAAAATCGTCGCGTCCACGCCATGGGGCAGCATCACCTCATGCGTTCCGTCCGGGGCGACCGGTCCCGATGGTCAGTCAGATGAGGTTGGCAAATGAAGGCAGTCGTTAATAAAAAAAGGAGACACAAATGGGCATCATGAGAATCGGGCACATCAGCATCAAGGTAATGGATATGGACGCAGCCGTGAAGCATTACGAAAAGGTCATCGGCATGAAAACGACCCATGTCGATGCAGCCGGCAACGTGTACCTGAAATGCTGGGACGAGTGGGACAAGTACTCGGTCATCCTGACGCAGTCGGACCGGGCCGGTCTCAATCATGTCGCCTACAAGGTGACCGACGAGGTAGCGCTCGACACGCTCGCCGAGCGCATCCGTGCTTACGGCATCGCAGTCGACGCACTGCCGGCCGGGACAATGCCCGACTGCGGCCGGATGATCGGCTTCGTGCTGCCGAGCGGTCACGAAATGCGCCTGTTCGCCTACAAGGAGTGTCTTGGCACCGACGTCGGCTCGACCAATCCCGACCCCTGGCCGGACGACCTGCGCGGCGCCGGTGCGCACTGGCTCGATCATTGCCTGCTGATGTGCGAACTCAATCCCGCCGCCGGCATCAACAAGGTTGCCGAGAACACGAAGTTCTTCATCGAAGCGCTCAATTTCTTCCAGACCGAGCAGATTACCGTCGGCCCCGGTGGCGCAATCCAGCTGGCCTCGTTCCTGTCGCATTCGAGCAAGCCACATGACATTGCCTTCGTCGGCGGCGATAGGGCGGGACTGCACCATCTGTCGTTTTTCCTCGACTCATGGCACGACATCCTGAAGGCGGGCGACGTGATGGCCAAGAACCGCGTGCGCATCGACGTGGCGCCGACGCGCCATGGCGTCACGCGCGGCGAAACCATCTATTTTTTCGACCCTTCCGGCAACCGCAACGAGACCTTCGCCGGGCTCGGCTACCAAGCGCAGCGTGACAAGCCTGTCGTCACCTGGACCGAGGACCAGGCCGCGCGCGGGATTTTCTATCACACCGGTGTCCTGGAGGAGAGCTTCACCACCGTCTACACCTGATCTTCCGGTCGGCAGCATGCCGATTTTGCAGTGCGGCGGGCTTGCGGGCGCGCCGCACTTTTTTGCGTCCGGTTTTTCGTGCGGTTTTCTTGCAGGTTTCAATCGCGGATCAGCTTGAGCTTGCGATGCCGCAGCCGGCGCACGATCTCGATGAAGACCAGCAGCGCCGGCGATGCATCGTCGGCGCGATAGACGCAACTCAGGTCAACCGTGGCGTCCGGCGAGCGCAGCGGGTGATAGCGCACCTCCGGCAGCTGGAGGTTCACTGCCGACGCCGGCACCACCGCCAGGCCCAGTCCGGCCGACACCAGCGCGACGCAGGTCATCACGTCTTCGACCTCATGCACGACGTTCGGGGCGAACCCTTCCTTGCGGCACAGCGCGACGACGTTGTCGGCAAAGGTCGGTCGCACGTTGTTCGGAAAAAGAATCAGCGGCTGATCGATCAGGTCCTTGACCGTCAGCACCCTGCGCCGGGCCAGCGGATGATTCTTGTTCATTGCCACGAACAGGTTTTCGATCAGCACCGTCTCGACCGTCAGGTCGGGTGCTGGTGGAAAAACCCGATTGAATCCGATGTCGAGCCGCTTCTCGCGTACCGCTTCGATCTGCTCGATCTTGGTCGTGTTCTGCAGCGAGATCGCGATGTCGGGATGGGTCTTGCGCAGTTCGATCAGCAGCGTCGGGATGACGTTCAGGATGGCCGAGCCGAAGATGCCGATATCGAGCCGGCCAAGATGCCCTTGATGGGCCAGCCGCGTCTTGTTCTCCGCCTGTTCGGTCAGGGCGACGATCTTGCGCGCTTCCTCGAGAAATACCATGCCTGCCTGGGTCAGCGCCACGCCGCGCGTGTTGCGTTCGAACAGGACCACCCCCATCGCCGTTTCAAGCTGCTGGATCTGCCGGGTCAGAGGCGGCTGCGAGATGTGCAGCCGCATGGCTGCGCGCGTGAAGTTGAGCTCGGTGGCAAGTACCAGGAAATACCGTATCTGCCGCAGGTCCATTGCCTCTCCCTTATTGAAAAATGTTTCTCATTTATACCGGAAAAGCATTAATGCTCAAACTTAAGGTATTGGACGACATAAACAGCTGTTCATTAATATTCAAAAAAATACAAAAATCGGGAGACATCTGGTCATGTACGTATCCGGAAAATATCAAGGGAGCCGGTCGGCCGCGGCGTTCGGCGCAACACTGTCTGTCATGCTCGTTGCCGGCCTGTCGCTCGTGTCGGGTTGCCAGCGCAAGGACGACGACAGCATCCTCGCCAGGCAACGGCTACAGGTCATCAAGCGCACCGACCAGTTCCAGGCCACGGCGGCCAACGGGAAGATTGCGGTAATCGTCGGCGGTGGCGTGGTGGTGACGGCCGATCTGCAGGGTGGCGCGCTTGCCCGCACCGTCCTGCCCGGCACGCCGGCGCTGATCGATGTTGCAGCCTGTGCTGATGGCAGTTTCGTGGCGCTGGACTTCTATCGCAAGGTATGGCTGGCCGGTGGTGATGGCAGGACCTGGACGGCGCAGGCGATTCCAGGATCATGGCGGCCACTGGCACTGACCTGCGACGCGAGAAACCGTATCTGGGTCGTCGGTAGCGGCACCACGATCGCCTCCAGCACCGATCGCGGCGTCAGCTGGGCGCAGCGCGACCTCAAGCAGGACGCGATGTTCAACACGGTGCAGTTCGTCGACGGCGGCAACGGCTTCATCACCGGCGAGTTCGGTGCTGTCTATCGCACCGCCGATGGCGGCGCGACCTGGACTGCCGAAGCAAGGATTTCCAGCGATTTCTATCCCTATGCAGCGCACTTCATCACTGCCAGCGAAGGTTACGTCGCCGGGATCGCAGGCGCCATGCTGCGCACACGCGATGCCGGCAAGACCTGGGCCAAGCTCGATAACCCGAGCGCGCTGCCGCAATTCGGCTTGACGCAAGCCGGTGGCGCGATGTACTCGGTCGGCATCGGCGGCTCGGTGCAGCGGCTCGACGGCGATCTGTGGCGGCCGGTCGACTACAACGGCCGCTCGCCGAACTTCCTGCGCGCGCTGATGCCGGTAAGTGGCGATCGTCTGCTCATTGCCGGCGCATCCGGCGCCATGCAGATGGTACCCGTTGCAGCGGGCGTGGTTACTGCCATCGCCGCTGTCACCAACGCCGCAGTGGCACCGGCATCGCCGCCAACCCGTTAAGGAATCTTCTGTGACACGCCATTTGAAACACGCGCTGCAAAGCGCCGAGGGCTGGATCTTCGCCAACCCGAAATATGTACTGGCGGCGATCTTCATGATCAGCCTGCTGTTTGCAACCCGCTTGCCGGGCTTGCGGATGCAATCCGATTTCGACGATCTCCTGCCGCAGAATCATGCGTTCATCAAACTGCATAACCAGATTCGTGAAGGCTTTGGCGGCGTCAGCGTCATCGTGGTCGCGCTCGAGGTAGAGCAGGGCACGATCTTCACCAACGACACGCTCGGCCTGCTCGACCGCCTGACCCAGGATGCCGACAACCTGCCGGGCGTGAACCACAACCTGGTCAGCAGCCTGACGCATCGCACCGCGCGCAAGATCTCGCTCGATGAAAGCGGCAATGTCCGCTCGAAACCGTATTACGACGCGACAGCGCCACCGATGACGCCGGCGGCACTCGAACAGCTCAAGCAGGACGTGATGGCCGACCCGCGCGTCTTCGGCCTGATGGTGTCGCCCGACCTGAAGGCGGCGCTGATCAAGGCGCAGATGACCGCCGGCGGCATCGATTACGAAAAGACCTTTGCCGCACTGCAGAAACTGCGTGCCGACGGCAAGACTGCCGGCGTTCGCATTCACGCCACCGGCCTGCCTGTTCTGACCGGCTGGGTCTACACCTACCTGTCGCAAATCCTCCAGATCCTGCTCCACACCACGTTCCTGATCATCCTGCTGCTGGTGGTGTATTTCCGGCGCCTGTACGGCATTGCCTTGCCCCTGCTCGGCATTGCCCTGTCCTCTGCCTGGGGACTGGGCTTCATGTCGATCCTCGGCTACAACCTAGATCCGCTGTCGATGCCGATTCCCTTCCTGATCGCGGCGCGCGCCACCTCGCATGGCGTGCAGCTGGTCGAGCGCTACTACTACGAGCTGGAAGTCACCGGCAGCGGTCCGCGCGCGGCCCGCAATGCGCTCGATGCGCTGTTTCGCCCGGGCTCGCTGGCGATCACGGTCGACGCGCTCGGCATCATGGTCATCGCCCTGGGCGCGGCGCCCATCAACATCAAGCTCGGCTACTACGCCGGCTTCTGGGCCTTCTCGGTGATCTTCACGGTGCACTTCATGGTGCCGCTGTTCCTGTCGGTGCTGCCGGAGCCGAAACAAAAGAAGAACACCCGTTCCGGCACCACCGCCCTGCTGCACAAGCTGTTCCGGCCAATCTGCACCGCACGCACCGCCGTGGCCGTCATGAGCGTGTCGCTGGTACTGGTGCTGCTGGGCGCCTGGCAGATGGCCGGCGTGCGCTTCGGCGAATCGGAGCCAGGTTCGCCGATCCTGAACCGGCAGCACGATTTCAACATATCGGCCAAGGCGATCAACGACCGCTTTCCCGGCTCCGAGGAACTGTACGTGGTGGCGCAGACGGCCGACCGCGCCGGTATCCGCCGTCCGGAAGTGCTGCATGCGATGGAGCGCTTCATCGACGAGATGATGGTCGACCCGGAACTCGGCGGCGCCAAGGCGCTGCCGGGCCTGGTGCGGCAGGTCAACAGCCTGACCCACAACGGCGACCCGCGCTGGGCGCAGCTGCCGGACACGGCCGACGAGGTCGGCGGGCTGCTGTTTGCCTACATGGCCGCCAGTCCGATTCCCGGCGCGCTCAAGGCCTTCGTCAATCCGGACGAGAACGAAGCGGCGATGGTCTTCTACTACAAGGACCACAAGGCCAGCACGATCGGGCGCGCCATACCGATGGCCCGCGACGCTGCCGCGGCGGCGAGCGCCGGCGTCAAGGATTTTGCGATCCGCATGGCCGGCGGCATCGTCGGGGTCAACGCTGCCATCGACGAGGCCAACTTCCACGACACGCTGCTGATCACGCCACTGGTGATGGTCATGGCGTTCGTCTTCGTGCGCTTCTATTACAACTCGATGCATGCCGGATGGCTGATGGTGCTGCCGATGCTGTTTGCCACCGTCCTGACCTACGGCTACATGGGCTTCATGAAGATCGGCATCAACGTCAACACGATTCCGGTCATTGCTGTCGGCATCGGCGTGGGCATCGATTACGCGATCTACATCATGGATCGCATCCGCGAGGAATTCGTCGAGACGGCGGACCTGACGCAAGCGGTGATCCGCGCTCTCAGCACCACCGGCCTGGCGGTGGCCTTCACCGCGGCGACCCTGGTGGCGGGCGTGATCATGTGGGTCGTCATGTCGGACCTGCGCTTCCAGTCCGATGCCGCGACCCTGCTTTCGGTGATGCTGGTACTGAATGCGCTGGCCGCGATGATCCTGGTGCCGTCGTGGGTGCTGGTGTTCAAGCCGCGCTTCATTACCGGCGCGCTTCGGGACAGCGAGGGTGTTTTGCAGGCCGCCTGAATCCGGGCTGCCGGCGTTGAGAGTGGTGGATGCCATTCTTTTTTGAAGCAAATCTGGGGATTAAAAAAGGGGACGGGACATGAAAAATATAAAACAATTCCGCATGCGAGCACGGCCGTTGCGTGCAATACGGGGGCTGGCACTATTGCTGGCACTGGCGGCCGGTAGCGCCGGTGCGGCGGACAACCTGCCTGATCTCGGCGGCGCGCCGGACGACGGCTGGAAGACCGATACCTATCTGGAGAACCATACCGCCACGCGCGGGCGCGACGATACCGGCCACAGCGCAGGTCTGTCCAAGTTCCGCAATACCTTGCAGATCGAAGCCGACCGCAAGCTCGGCGACGGCTGGGCTTTCCACGGTGTCTTTCGCGGCACCTACGACGGCGTCTACCGCTTGAACAAGAACGAGTACGGCGAAGGCGCCGGCGGCCCGGTCAATCTGCAGCAAACGCTCGGCGGCCAGTTCGCGCCGGTGCCCAACGGCCAGGGACCGGTCGGCCATACGCTCGTCAATTCGCTTGGCCTGACCAATAATGCCTTCGTCGACAGCTATCCGAACAATCCCAACGACGGGCTGCGCGTGCTCGGTGACCGCTGGCACGGTATCGATGGCGGGGTGGCGTTCGGCGTGCCGGTGCGGCCTTGCAACGTCGATCCGCGTGGCTGCATCAATTTCGGCGGCTATGGTGATCGCAGCACCTCGCAACTTGCGTCGCCGGAGTTCAATGACCGGGCCGACTTCGTGCGTGAAGCCTTCGTCAAGAAGACCTTCGCGCTTGCCGACGGCAAGCAGCTGTTCGTCAAGATCGGCCGCCAGCAGGTGGTGTGGGGCCGCACCGACCTGTTTCGCGTACTCGACGTCATCAACCCGGTCGACTACTCGCGCAACAACATCTACGACGAGCTGCAGGACATCCGTATTCCGATGTTCATTGCGCAGGCCGAATACCGGATGGGCGCCAGCGAGTCGATGCAGGATCGTAATCTCCAGGTGGTCTGGAACTTCGACAAATTTCGTCCGAATAACCTTGGCCAGTGCGGCACGGCGAATGTGATCCTGGATGCGGGTTGCCTGTTTCGCGGCTTGAAGAACCTGTGGGACAACGGCGGTACGGTGGCGAATTTCGCCAACATCGGGCCGAACACGCTGCTGGCGACGAATTTCGGTGCGCACCAGATCGGGCTTGCAAATGTCGACCTGCCCGCCTGGAACCTGAAGAACACGCAGCTCGGCATGAAATTCGAGGGTGTCACCAAGGACGGCGTGAACTTCTCGCTCAACGCGCTCACCTACCGCTCGCAACTGCCTTCGCTGCATGGCGGCCAGCGCGCGGTCAACGCCTTTACCGGCGAGTTCCGCAACGCCTGGCCCTACCTGATCTCGTTCGACATGGTATATCCGCGGGTGCAGCTGGTCGGCGGATCGCTCGACTTCCAGTTCAAGCCACTGGAAGCCGCGGTGCGCATGGAAGGCGCCTTTACGAGCGGCGAAGAGTTCGCCAACAGCGCACGCGAACAGCTGTACTCCAAGAACAAGGTTTTTCGCGGTGTCATCGGTATCGACCGGCCGACTTTCGTGCCTTTCATCAGCACCACCCGCACGACGCTTTTCTCGGGGCAGCTGTTCTGGCAGCACCTGTTCAATCATGAGTTGCATGACGGGCCTCTTGGCCAGTACGGCAATGTCGACTGGAAGGACAACGTGATCGGCACCTTCCTGATCAAGTCGTTTCTGGCCGGCGACCGGGTCAGTCCGCAGATCATCATGGCGCGTGACTTCAAGGCCAAGGCGAATGTCTTTTCGCCTTCAGTTGAATGGAGCACCACCGACAACCTCAAGTTCACCTTCGGCGCCAACTTGAAAAGCGGCGGCGCCAACATCGGCGACAAGGCAGACGATTGCCGCTCGTGCAATCCGTGGGCGCCGTTCACGGCGCCTTTCGGCGACGCCAATCCGCTGCAGCCTGGCTCGCGTGGCCTGGCAAGCCTTGAGCCGCTCGGACGGTTCCGGGCCGGCCCGATCGGCACCGCCGTCAACGAAAACGACCTCTTCATCACCATGCGTTACAAATTCTGATCAAGGAAATCATCATGGGCAAATCACTCTTTCATGCGGTCCTGCCGCTGCTGGCTGCAAGCATTTCGGTGGCGGCACTTGCCGCCACCGATGCGGATGTCGAAAAATCGTTTTTCCCCTACAAGAACGGCGTGCCGAGCATGCCGGGTCTTGCCGTTGGCACCGTGATCAACAAGGCCAACGTCGATCAGTTCAAGGACGCGCTCGATGTCGGCATGTACCAGGTCATCAAGAACGGCTGGTATGAAATCAACGTCGGCAAGACCACGTCCTTCGACTCCGACAAGTTCTACGTGGAAGCCACCCGCAAGAACCTCGGCAAGGCCAAGCTGGGTGCGAAGACCGGCGACATCGAAGGTTTCGTCGCCGGACGGCCGTTCGTGGAAGAGCCTTCCCTGAGCGACCCGCGCGCAGGGGAAAAGCTGGCCTGGAATTTCAAGTACGGCATCAACTGGGGCGACAACGCCGTTATTTCGCCGTTCTACTGGAAATACAAGGACCTGCAGTCGGCCAAGGTGGAGAAGACGCTGAAACTCAGCTTCGGCTTCCTGAACCTGAAGCATCGCGTGCAGCATGCGCCGGTGCCGGAGGTCCTGCCCAATCCGTCGGAGCTGTTTCGCGGCATTTACGTCAAGGTCCTGGAGCCGCAGGATCTGAAGAACACCCAGCTGCTGATCCAGCACTACGAAGACGACCAGAAGCAGGACGACGCCTATCTGTACCTCGGCTTCCAGCGACGGGTGCGGCGCCTGGCGACCGGTCAGCAGTCCGACGCCTTCCTCGGCTCGGATCTGATGATCGAAGACTTCGAAGGCTACAACGGGCGCGTGGCCGACATGAAGTGGAGCTTCAAGGGCGCGAGGAACATCCTGATGCCGTTCTATAACCACAACGAGATGAAGCTGACCGACGAATTCAAGGAGGCCGACGGCTACAAGTACGTCGACTTCCACGGCCAGGGCGGCTGCTTTCCGGACGTGACCTGGCAGCTGCGCAAGGTGTATGTGCTCGAAGCGGTGCCGGTCGGCCCGAGCCCGGTCGGCAAGCGCGTGCTGCATATCGATGCGCAGGTATCGAGCATCAACCGCACCCTCGTCTATGACCGCAAGGGCGAATTGTGGAAGAGCTGGACCATCGGCAAGTCGCATCCGGATTTCCATCTGGCCGTCAACAAGGGCACCGGCATTGCCATCGACGATTCGTTCTCGATGGTCGACGTCCAGACCAAGCATTGCACCACCGGCCAGTTCAAGGGACAGGTCGATCCGAAACAGGTGCCGCCATCGATGTTCCAGGTGCAGTACATGCGCGGCGGCGAATAAACGATTTCGAGGCAGGTCCGTCGCTGCGGGCAGGGGTTGCCTGCAGCGGACGGGCTGTTTTTGATGGTGGTTTTTTAGGATGCGCTGCAATGAAAGAGATTACCAATTTTATCAACGGTGAATTCGTCGCTACCGGAAACTGGTTCGACAAGCGTTCGCCCTACGACGGCAAGCTGATTGCCCGGGTTGCCGAAGCGGGCCGGGCCGAAGTCGACGCTGCAGTCACTGCTGCCCAGGCCGCCCTGCGCGGACCCTGGGGCAGGCTGACGGTCGCCGACCGGGTCGAGATGCTGCATGCGGTAGCCAATGAGATCGAGCGCCGCTTCGAGGATTTCTGCGAAGCCGAGATGACCGATATCGGCCAGCCGGCGCATTTCATCCGTCACGTCGATGTGCCGCGCGGCGCTGCCAATTTCAAGATCTTCGCCGATGTGATCAAGAACGTGCCGACCGAATTCTTCGAAATGGCCACACCCGACGGTCGCGGCGCCATCAACTATTCCCTGCGTGCGCCGGTGGGCGTGGTCGCCGTGATCTGCCCGTGGAACCTGCCGTTCCTGCTGATGACCTGGAAGCTGGGGCCGGCACTGGCGTGCGGTAACACGGTCGTGGTCAAGCCTTCGGAAGAAACACCGCAGACGGCCTGGCTGCTGGCCGAGGTCATGCAGAAGGTCGGCGTGCCCAAGGGCGTCTTCAACGTCGTCAACGGTTTCGGGCCGGATGCGGCTGGCGAGTTCCTGACCATGCATCCCAAGGTCGATGCCATTACCTTCACCGGCGAGACGCGCACCGGCGCTGCCATCATGAAGGCCGCAGCCGAGGGCGCACGGCCCGTGTCGCTCGAAATGGGTGGCAAGAACGCGGCGATCGTCTTTGCCGACTGCGACATGGACGCCGCCATCGAAGGCACGCTGCGCTCGTCTTTTGCCAACTGTGGCCAGGTCTGCCTGGGTACCGAGCGGATTTACGTCGAGCGACCGATCTTCGACGCGTTCGTCAAGCGACTGAAAGAAGGCGTCGAAAAAATGACGCCCGGTCTGCCGGACGACCCGGCAAGCGGCATGGGTCCGCTGATCTCGCAGGAGCACCGCAAAAAGGTCCTGTCGTATTACCGCATCGCCGTGGAAGAAGGCGCCACGGTGGTGACCGGCGGCGGCATACCCGTCATGCCCGAACCGTTGCAGGGCGGTTCATGGATACAACCGACGATCTGGACCGGCCTGCCGGACTCGGCCACGGTCCTGCGCGAAGAGATTTTCGGGCCATGCTGCCATGTGGCGCCGTTCGACACCGAGGAAGAAGTGGTGATGCGCGCCAACGACAATCCCTACGGCCTCGCCAGTGCGATCTGGACCACGCATCTGCAGCGCGCACACCGCATGGCCGGCGCCATTCAAGCCGGCATCGTCTGGGTCAATTCCTGGTTCCTGCGCGACCTGCGCACACCCTTTGGCGGCAGCAAGCAATCCGGCATCGGGCGTGAAGGCGGCGTGCATTCGCTGGAGTTCTACACCGAATTGAAAAACGTCTGCATCAAGCTCTGAGCATCCGCCAGCCACCACACTTAACCCGGACCCGCCATGGAAACCAACCTGATTACCCGACTCGGTGACGAACTGTACGACGCGCTGACGGCCCGCACCGTGGTCGACCCGCTGACCAGTCGCCATCCCGACATCACGCTCGACGACGCTTACCACATCCAGCAGCGCATGGTCGAGCGGCGCGTGCAGGCCGGCGAACGCATCATCGGCAAGAAGATCGGCGTCACCTCGCGCGCCGTGATGAACATGCTCGGTGTCTATCGCCCCGATTTCGGCTACATGTTGGACGGCATGACCTACAACGAAGGCCAGTCGGTCGACATGACGACACTGATCCAGCCGAAAGCCGAAGGCGAGATCGCTTTCATCTTGAAGCGCGACCTGCTGGGGCCCGGCATTACCAATGCCGACGTGCTGGCGGCAACCGAATGCGTGATGCCGTGTTTCGAAATCGTCGACTCGCGCATCCGCGACTGGAAGATCAGAATCCAGGACACGGTGGCCGACAACGCTTCCTGCGGTGTGTTCGTGTTGGGCGACCAGGCCGTCGACCCGCGCAAGATCGATCTGTCGCTGTGCGGCATGGTCCTTGAGCGCAACGGCGAGATTATCGCAACCGGCGCCGGCGCCGCAGCGCTCGGCTCGCCGGTCAATGCCGTGACGTGGCTGGCCAACACCATGGGCGCGCTCGGCATTCCGCTCAAGGCCGGGGAAGTGATCCTCTCCGGCGCGCTGGCGGCGATGTTCCCGGCCAAGGCCGGCGACAGCTTCCGCGTCAGCATCGGCGGCCTCGGCAGTTGCTCTGTTCGCTTTCATTGAATTCAGACGTCAGCCTTGCAATTCCACAGGAGTATTTCTCATGAAAAAAATCAAGTGCGCCGTGATCGGCCCCGGCAACATCGGCACCGACCTGCTGGCAAAACTGCAGCGCAGCGCGGTGCTGGAACCGGTCTGGATGGTCGGCATCGATGCGGCTTCCGACGGCCTGGTGCGGGCTCGCGCAATGGGCATCAAGACCACGGCCGACGGTGTCGATGGCCTGCTGCCGCATGTGCTGGCCGATGACGTGCGCATCGCCTTCGATGCCACCAGTGCTTACGTGCATGCAGAGAATTCGCGCAAGCTCAATGCGCTCGGCGTGATGATGATCGATCTGACGCCGGCTGCCATCGGACCGTTTTGCGTGCCGCCGGTGAACCTGCGGGAACTGATCGGCAAGAACGAAATGAATGTCAACATGGTCACCTGCGGCGGTCAGGCGACGATTCCGATGGTCGCGGCGATCTCCCGGGTGCAGCCGGTGGCCTATGGCGAAATCATCGCCACCGCATCGTCGCGTTCGGCCGGTCCCGGCACCCGCAGGAACATCGACGAATTCACGCGCACCACCGCGCGGGCGATTCGCGAAGTCGGCGGCGCCGTCAAGAGCAAGGCGATCATCGTCCTCAACCCGGCCGAGCCGCCGATCATCATGCGCGACACGGTGCACTGCCTGACCGAGACGGCTCCAGACCAGGAAAAGATCACCGCGTCCGTGCACGCGATGATCGGCGAAGTCCAGAAATACGTACCTGGCTACAAGCTGGTCAATGGTCCTGTCTTCGACGGCAACCGCGTCTCGCTGTTTCTGGAAGTAGAGGGCCTGGGCGACTATCTGCCCAAATACGCCGGCAACCTCGACATCATGACGGCCGCCGCCGCCCGGACTGCCGAAATGTTTGCCGAAGAACTGATCAGCGGCATGCTGGCGTCCGCGCACGCCGCCGCCTGAGCACAAGGAGAAGACAATGAACCTCAGCGGAAAAAAAATCATCCTGCATGACAACACCCTGCGTGACGGCATGCATCCGAAGCGGCACCAGATCACCATCGAGCAAATGATTGCCGTGGCCAGGGGACTCGACGCGGCCGGCATGCCGCTGCTGGAAATCACCCATGGCGACGGCCTGGGCGGCGCTTCCGTGAACTACGGTTTCTCGCGCCACAGCGATGTCGAGTACCTCAACGCCGTCATACCGCTGCTCAAGCACACCAAGGTGTCGGCCCTGCTGGTGCCGGGCATCGGCACCGTCGAGGATCTGCGCGAAGCACACGCCTGCGGCCTGCACACGGTGCGTATCGCCACCCATTGCACCGAAGCGGACGTGTCCGAACAGCACATCGACGCAGCGCGCAAGATGGGTCTCGACACCGTCGGCTTCCTGATGATGGCGCACATGGCAAGTCCCGAGAAGCTGGTCGAACAGGCGCGGCTCATGGAGTCCTACGGCGCCCAATGCGTCTATGTCACCGACTCGGCCGGTTACCTGCTGCCGGACGGGGTCAGCGAGCGCGTCGCCGCGCTGCGTGCCGCGCTCAGGCCGGACACCCAGATCGGTTTTCACGGCCATCACAACCTGGCGATGGGCGTGGCAAATTCGCTGGCGGCAGTCGAGGCCGGCGCGATCCGTATCGACGGCTCGACCAATGGCCTGGGCGCCGGCGCCGGCAACACGCCGCTGGAAGTCTTCGTTGCGGTCTGCAACCGGATGGGCATCGAAACCGGCGTCGACCTGTACAAGATCATGGACCTGGCAGAAGACGTCGTGTTGCCGATGATGGATCACATCGTGCGGGTCGACCGGGATGCGCTCACGCTCGGCTATGCCGGCGTCTATTCGACCTTCCTGCTGTTTGCCAAGCGCGCCGCCGTCAAGTACAACGTGCCGGCGCGCGACATCTTAGTCGAGCTCGGCCGCCGCGGCATGGTCGCCGGCCAGGAGGACATGATCGAGGACACCGCGCTGACCTTGGCGCGTGAGCGGGGAGTCGCAGCATGAATCTCGACCGGGCCACCATCATCCACCTGGCCGCGCACCTGGAAGACTGCGAGCGCGACGCACGCGACACGACCAAGATCACCAATGAATATCCGGACATGGACTGGGACGACGCCTACGCGATCCAGGACGAGATCCGCCGCCGCAAGGTGGCGCGCGGTGCGCGCATCGTCGGTTTCAAGGCCGGCCTGACCTCGCATGCAAAGATGAAGCAGATGGGTGTCGAGACGCCATGCTTCGGCTTCCTGGCGGACTATTTTTCCGTGCCGGAAGGCGGTGAATGCAGGGTCTCGGAACTGATCCATCCGAAGGTCGAACCGGAAATCGCCTTCGTCACCAAGACCGTCCTGAAGGGGCCGGGCTGCCATATCGGCACCGTGCTGGCGGCGATCGACTTCGTCATGCCGGGCATCGAGGTCATCGATTCCCGCTACCGCGACTTCAAGTTCGATCTCAAGAGCGTCATTGCCGACAACACCTCGGCGGTGCGATTCGTGGTCGGTGGACGGCCGGTCGCCGTTGCCGAGGTCGACTTGCGCACGGTCGGGGTCGTCCTCGAAAAAAATGGTGAGCCGGTCGCCTTCGGCGCCGGCGCCGCGGTGCTCGGCCATCCGGCTGCGGCAATCGCCATGCTGGTCAACCACCTGGCCGCACGTGGCGAGGAAATTCCGGCCGGCTCGCTGATTCTCTCCGGCGGCATTACCGAAGCCGTTGCCGTAAAGGCCGGCGACTCGGTATGCCTGCGGGTACAGGGCATGGGCTCTGTCGGCATGCGTTTTACCGCATAAATCGCGCACATTAAAAGGAGCACAACATGCCATTCGCACAGATCTACATGATTGAAGGCCGTACCGAAGACCAGAAGCGGGCCGTGATTGAAAAAGTCACGCAGGCGATGGTCGATGCCATCGGCGCGCCGAAAGAAAACGTGCGCGTCTGGATCCACGACATGCCGAAGGAGAACTGGGGCATAGCGGGTGTGAGTGTCAAGGACCTTGGTCGCTAGGATGCTCACGAATCCTGAAATCGGCCGATCCGTCCTTGCCAATGGCATCGCCACGAACTATCACGATGTCGGTGACGGGCCGCCCGTGTTGCTCATTCACGGTTCCGGCCCGGGTGTGACCGGATGGGCAAACTGGCGCATGACGATTCCGGCGCTGGCAACGCGCTTCCGGGTGCTGGCGCCCGACATGGTCGGCTTCGGCTACACCGAGCGGCCGGCGGGCGTGCAATACGACATGCATACGTGGGTCAGCCATATCCTCGGCTTCATGGATGCGACCGGCGTCGACAAGGCGCATGTGATCGGCAATTCCTTCGGCGGCGCCCTGGCGCTGGCGCTGGCCATTCGCGCACCGCTGCGCGTCGACCGGCTGGTTCTGATGGGCAGCGCCGGGCTCTCCTTTCCGATCACCGAGGGGTTGGAGCGGGTGTGGGGTTATGAACCGTCGATCGAGGCAATGCGCGGCTTGCTGGACGTGTTCGCGTTCGACCGCGGGATGATGACCGAAGAGCTGGCGCGCATGCGATACGAGGCGAGCATCAGGCCGGGTTTTCAGGAAGCGTTCGCGCAAATGTTTCCGGCACCGCGGCAGCGTGGCGTCGACGGGCTTGCAAGTTCGGAAACCGATATCGGCGCACTGACACACTCGACGCTGATCGTGCACGGGCGTGAAGACAAGGTCATTCCACTGGCAAGTTCCTGCAGGCTGTTCGATCTGATCGCGCGCGCGCAGCTGCATGTGTTCGGCCAGTGCGGTCACTGGACCCAGATCGAGCACGCGGCGCGTTTCAACCGCATGGTCGGGGATTTTCTCGGCGAGGGGTAATCCTGTCGCGCAAAAGGTGGGACAAAGCGCGACCGGGTTTTAAAAATACCTGAGCCGGGGGGGCGAAGATATGTGCGAAGCTTTGCACTGCCCGTGCTACAGTCTTTTTTGTTGAAAAAATTACATCGGTCGGGAAGGCGGCAGCGCAC
Source organism: Herminiimonas sp. (assembly GCA_025356535.1). Lineage (GTDB taxonomy): Bacteria > Pseudomonadota > Gammaproteobacteria > Burkholderiales > Burkholderiaceae_D > JANXSS01. The sequence continues at coordinate 3,193 of JANXSS010000002.1, read as the reverse complement.
CCTCCATGTTCGTCCGGTTGCAGGCAGGATGAGTCTGCGCGCTGCAGCCGGTAACGCGTATCAAAAGAAAAAACAAACGGAGCAAAGCGGGCAACTCAATAACAACAGCGCAACGAGGAGGCAACCGATGGACCAACAAGACAAAGTCAAACAGGTCGTTGAGGCGTCAAAGAGCGAACTGCAGGCACGCAGTTCGATGACACATGACTCGGGGCGCAGGTCGTTTCTGCGTAACTCGCTGGCAGCCGCCGGCGGCATCGGTGCGGCAGGTGCGGGCGCAACGGCCGCTGCCGAAGCGCTGGCGGTTGCCGACTCCAGCAAGAAGATGGGCCGGCCGATTCCGCCGGAAGAATACGGCATGCCGTCGAAATACGAAGCGCGGGTCAAGCGGCGGCGCAGCGATGTCCTGGTCAACAAGCAGAACTTCTCGGACTGGAGCATGACGCCGCTGCATCAGCAGCAGGGCATGACCACGCCCAACGGCCTGATCTACGAGCGGCACCACAACGGCGTGCCGGACATCGATCCGGACCAGCATGCCCTGGTCATTCACGGCATGGTCAGAAAGCCGCTCAAGCTGTCGATGTCGGACCTGATGCGCTACCCGTCGGTGTCGAAGTTCTACTTCATGGAATGCTCCGGCAACGGCCTGACCGACTGGCTCAAGCCCGCCTCCAAAACCGTGCAGCAGTCCCACGGCCTGCTGTGCTGCGCGCAGTGGACGGGCGTGCCGGTCTCCTGGGTGCTCGACGAAGCCGGCCTGCTGCCGGAAGCGAAATGGCTGGTGGCCGAAGGTGCGGACGGCTCCGGCCACCTGCGCAGCATTCCGGTTGAAAAAATGCTCGATGACGCCTTGCTGGTATACGCCTCCAACGGCGAGATGCTGCGCGCCGAAAATGGCTATCCCCTGCGGCTTTTCATTCCTGGATGGGAAGGCAATGTCTCGATCAAATGGCTGCGGCGCATCAAGGCCGGCACCGAGCCCTGGCATGTGCGCGGCGAAACCGCACGCTATACCGACCCCATGCCCGACGGCATGTGGCGCCAGTTCAGCTTCGTCATGGAAGCCAAGTCGGTGGTGACGAAGCCATCGGGCGGCATGAACCTGCAGCGCGGCTTCAACGAGATCGAGGGCTTTGCCTGGTCGGGCAGCGGCCGCATCAAGGCGGTGGACGTCACGGTGGACGGCGGCAAGACCTGGCAGGAAGCCCGGCTCGAGGAGCCGGTGCTCGACAAGTGCCTCACGCGCTTCCGCTTGCCCTGGACCTGGCAGGGCGCCCCGGCCGTCATTGCAAGCCGGGCAGTCGACAGCACCGGTTATGTTCAGCCGACCGTGGAAGACATCAAGAAATCGCGCGCGATCACCGGCTTTGTCCAGCATGGCAATGGCGTGTTTCCCTGGAAGGTGGCGGCAAACGGCGAGGTGACAAATGGCATCGGCTAAGACAATCGCAAGAACCCTGTTGCTGCTGGCGCCGCTGGTCGGGCTGGCGGCGTGCATGGCGATCCCGTCGACCCAGGCGGGCCATGCCTCGCAGGCGCCGCCCGGTGCCGCCTTCGGCAAACCGGTGTCGGAGCAGGACCTGGCGAGCTGGGACATCGACATCCGCACCAAGGATGGAATTGGCCTGCCGCCCGGCAAAGGCGACGCGGTTCTGGGCCGCGCCGTCTTCGAGCAGCAATGCATCGCCTGCCACGGCGAGAAGGCGAAAGGCGGTCCGGTGTTTGGCACCATGGTCGGCGGCATCGGCTCGTTCAAGACCAATACCCGCGTGCTGACGCCGGGAAGCATGTATCCGTATGCGCCGATCCTGTTCGACTACATACGACGTGCCATGCCGATGAACGCGCCGCAATCGCTGACCAATGACCAGGTCTATGCGGTGTCGGCGTACATCCTGCATCTCAACGGACTGGTTGGCGAAAGCGATCAGCTCAATGCGCAGACCATGCCGGCCATCGTGATGCCGAACCGGAATGGGTTTATCGTCGACGACCGTCCCGACACGTCGGCGGTGCGTTGCATGACGAACTGCAAGTAAGCATCGGCCGACCGTCATGCGGGCCGCAGGCAATCGCGCCTGCGGCCCGCGTGGCGCCGGTCGCACCGGTTTCGCAAGCTGCTGCCGGTCGCTGCCCTACCTTGACATCACTTCCACAGGGCGCACTTCGACTCCGCCCTGGTGGTAAAGGCTTTCTCGCCCGGCACCCGCGCCACGACGCGATAATAATCCCACGGATACTTCGACTCGGCCGACTTCTTGACCTGCATCAGGTACATCTCGTGGATCATGCGGCCGTCGGCGCGGATGTAGGCATCCTTGGCGAACATGTCGTTGATCCGGTTGGTCTTGAGCGCGGCCATCACCTTCTCGCCGTCATCCGTGCCGGCCGATTTCACCGCCTTCAGGTAAGTCATCGTTGCCGAATAATCCGCGGCGTGCGTGGACGACGGTTGCTTCTTCATCTTTTCGAAATAGCGTTTCGCCCAGGCCCGGCTTTCGGGGTTGAGGTCCCAGTACCAGGCGTCGGCCAGGTACATGTCCTGCGTCAGGCCCAGTCCGAGCGCATGCACGTCCGTGATGAACATCAGAAGCCCGGCCAGCTTCATGGTTTTCGTGATGCCGAACTCGTTTGCCGCCTTGATGGAATTGATGGTGTCGCCGCCCGAATTGGCGAGCGCGAGGATCTTTGCCTTCGACGCCTGTGCCTGCAGCATGAACGAGCCGAAGTCTGCCGCATTCAGGGGGTGCCGCACGCTGCCGACGACCTTGCCGCCGGCGGCCGTGACGACCTCGGAGGCGTCCTTCTCCAGCGCGCTGCCGAAGGCATAGTCAGCAGTCAGGAAGTACCACGAGTCGCCGTCCTGCTTGACGATGGCGGCACCGGCGACCTTGGACAGGGCCACCGTGTCGTAGGAGTAGTGCACCGTGTACGGCGTACAGTCTTCGTTGGTGAAGCGGGCAGCACCTGCCGAGACCACGATGATCGGTTTTTTCTTGTCCGCCGCGATCTTGTTCATCGCCAGTGCGGCGCCGGAATTGGTGCCGCCGATCAGCACGTCGACACCCTGCTGATCGATCCATTCGCGCGCCTTGCTCGCTGCCACGTCGGCCTTGTTCTGGTGGTCCGCAAAGACCAGTTCGATCTTCTTGCCGTTTACCGTGCCGCCGAAATCGGCGATCGCCATCCT
>JANXSS010000505.1 GCA_025356535.1 Herminiimonas sp. | reverse complement strand
TCTTGCCGTTCAGACCCGTCAGATCGGATGGCATGCGGATAGAAAAATCGCCTTTTTTGAGCGCAGTCAATGCGGCCAACAGCAGTTTGGCGTCGAGCAAATCAGGCAGGTCGGTGACGGTATTCATCGGCTTTTCCAGGGGATTAATTTTTGACATTCTCGTATGCGGTTGATACCCTTGCAATACCTTGTTGCCAAGAGTCCAGAAAAATATTCCGATCGTTCGCAGCGGGTTTCCACTTTTAAAGATGTTGCTATTCGGAATTATTTTTGCCGAAGTCGCGCATTCCTTCCCTGCAGTGATACATTGCCTTTCGTTCCCCGGACTTGCGCCACAGGCTGGCCATCCGCAACCCTGTAACGTTCTTATCAACATGTGCCTGCCGTGACGACGCGAGAAGATCCCAAGATACTGGTTGTCAACGATGACCCCGCGAGCCTGCTTGCCCTGACCAGTCTCTTGTCGCAGTGGGTAAGTGAAAGTCCCTACGAAATCCTGACCGCAAGATCCGGCGAGGAAGCATTGCGGCATGTGTTGCAGGATGATTTTGCAATGATCCTGTTGGATGTCAACATGCCCGGCATGGATGGTTTCGAGACGGCCGAAGCAATTCATGCGCGGCCCCGTTCGTCGGCCGTGCCGATCATCTTCATCACTGCCTATCACGCCGATGAAATGAACCGGTTGAAGGGCTACCAGACCGGCGCTGCCGACTATCTTTTCACACCGATCATTCCGCAGATACTGCGCGCCAAGGTAGGCGTGTTCGTTGCCCTTGCACGAAAGAACCTGGAGTTGCGCCAGCAGGCATTAAAACTCAACCAGCGTACCGACGAACTGATCGCCACCAACGCACGCCTTGGCATCGAAATCAAGGAGCGCCGGCAGGCGGTCCGGGAAAACAAGGCAAAGGACGATTTTCTGGCGATGCTGGGTCATGAGTTGCGCAATCCCCTCAATGCGATCAACAGTGCGATAGCCGTCATCGGCTTTGCCGGCGTCAATGCGGAAAGCGCCAATCGCGCTCGCGCCATCATTGCGCGCCAGAGCCGGCACCTGAGCCGCATCGTCGACGACCTGCTCGACCTGAGCCGTGTCATGTCCGGCAAGATCATGCTGAGTCGCCAGCCGATTGAACTTGGCGCGCTGGTGGCGAGCTGTGTCGATACCTTCCGGACCACCGGCCGTACCACCGGCTACCTGCTTGAAATCGACACCGAAATCGCCTGGGTCGATGCCGATCCGACCCGCATCGAACAGGTCATCACCAATCTGCTCGACAATGCTTTCAAGTACACGCCCCAAGGCGGTGACATCCGTATCCACGCGGGCCAGGAAGACGGCAAGGTCGTCCTGAAAATCCGCGACTCCGGCGTCGGCATTGCAGCCGAACTGCTGCCGCATGTATTTGATGTCTTCGTGCAGGGAGAAAGTTCGCTCGACCGGGCCCAGGGTGGACTGGGCATCGGCCTGGCACTGGTGCGTCAGCTCATCGAACTGCATGGCGGCAGCATCGAAGCGCACAGCGACGGCTCCGGCCTGGGCAGCGCCTTCATCGTGCGCCTGCCCAGCGCAGCGCCGGCCCAGCTTCGGCAACCCGCCACGCATGCCGGCGCGACCGCCCTGCAATGCCGCATCCTGCTGATCGAAGATAACGAGGATGGACGTGACATGATGAGCACGATGCTGGCCGAATATGGCCATGTCATCCTCGAGGCTGCGGACGGCCTCGAGGGCCTGCGCATCGCCGCGCAGGGAAAACCCGATATTGCCCTGGTCGATATCGGCCTGCCGACGATCGATGGCTACGAAGTGGCAAAGCGGCTGCGGGCCGATCCGGCAACGGCCGACATCCGCTTGATTGCACTGACCGGTTATGGCCTGGCAGAAGTCCAGCGGCTGGCGGTTGCCGCAGGTTTCGACCTGCATCTGGTCAAGCCGGTGAATTTCGAACAACTCCTCGTGGCCATCGGCCAATGCCAGAAACAGGCCGTCGGAAACTGAGTCGCGCCATTCAGATTGCCACGATCGTCGCGCCCGGCGGTGGCGAAAACTCGGCAATCGCATCGATCAGGCCGGCGTCGAGCGCCGCCGCGGCAGTCAGGTGCAGGTCCGAATGGGCATGCACCGACCATTGGGCATCGGTCAGCCTGACGTAGTTGCGCAAGATGGTTTCCGTACGACGGTCGTCGGCCCGCAAGCCCTCGGCAATGATCTGCAAACCCTCCGGGCGGGCACCGCCTTGCGGCGAGGCATGCGACTTGTGCACCATGAAGCGGGCGGTGCTGCTGGCGTAACGATGTTTTCCTGAAAGAAATACTGTCACGGCAATCGATGCAACCGCGCCGGCATTGTAGGTAACAAAACGTATCGGCAGATTCGACAGGAAATTGTAAAGGCAGATGCCGTCGCTGATGAAGCCTCCATGCGACTGCAGCAACAAATGCGCAGTGGAAATTTCATTCGTCGACATGTCGGCAACCGCGCTGAAAACCCGGTGCACCATGTCGTTGTTGACATCGCCGGCAAGCGTGTAATAGCCGGTATGTTCGTGGTCACTGCCAGCGTCCGCATCATCCATTTCTTCGCCCCGCAACCGGTAAGTTTCCAAGCATACTTGCCCTGGGCCGGCATTCTATGCGCCGTTTAACATAGCGCCGGCGCTGCCTCAGTACACGGTGCCAAGAGGCTGCACCAAAAAAAAAATTCTCAAGAGCAGCACCAAGTTTAAGCAAAGTCACGTGTCGCAAGACCCGTTCTGCCATTGTCGTTGACTCATCGGCAACGCCAGGGATTGAACATGAACGAAGCGGAAGCAAGGCTGCAGAAAGCACTCGCTGCAGCCCGGTTTGCAGTATGGGACGCGAGCGTCGTCGGGCAACAGGTCAGCGCCGGCGAGGTGGTCTGGTCGGCAGGCGGCGCCGCACTGCTCGGGCTGCAGGAGCCGTACCTGACTCACAGCTTCGGTGACTTCCTGCAGCACGTACATCCGCAGGACCGCAGCCATGTGGTCGATACCATGCAGCAGGCGCTGGGCGGCGATCTGCATTACGCGCTCGAATACCGGGTCGTCTGGCCGGATGGGTCGCTGCACTGGCTGGCGGCATGTGCCGACGTGCTCCAGGACGAGCAGGGCGCGCCGATCCGCACGCTTGGCATCATCCGCGACATCACCGCCGACAAGCAGGTGGCGCTCGAACTGCTGTTGCTCAAGGAGCGGGCGGAAGTCACGCTCTGGTCGATCGGTGATGGCGTGCTGACGACCGATGCCACCGGGCAGGTGCAGTGCATGAACCGGGTCGCCGAGCAGCTGACCGGCTGGGCCAAGGAAGATGCGCTCGGCATTGCAATCGAGCGGGTGTTTCACATCGTCGACGAGCTCAGTGAAGATGCCTTTGAAAATCCGGTGCGCAAGTGCCTGCGCCTGAATCAGACGGTTGCCGTCTCCAACCGCAGTGCGCTGATATCGCGCACCGGTCAGCGCATCGCCATCGAGGATACGGCGGCGCCGATCCGCGGCGCCGATGGCAGCACGCTTGGCGTCGTGATCGTTTTTCATGATGTCAGCCACGAGCGGCAATTGCGCCATGAACTGTCCTGGCAAGCCTCGCACGACGCCCTGACCGGCCTCATCAACCGGCGCGAATTCGAGTTCCAGGTGGTCGGCGCCCTGGCAAGTGCCAAGGCCGACGGCCACACGCATGCGCTCCTGTATCTCGACCTGGACCAGTTCAAGATCGTCAACGATACCTGCGGCCATGGCGCCGGCGACGTCCTGCTGCAGCATCTGGCGTCCCTGCTGCAATCGCACATGCGCGACAGCGACGTGCTGGCGCGCCTGGGCGGCGACGAACTCGGCGTGCTGTTGCTGAACTGCCCGGCACGCCAGGCCGTGGCCCTTGCCGAAAAACTGCGTGAAGCCATCAAGGACTATCGCTTTGTCTGGAACCAGAACACCTTCGAAGTCGGCGCCAGCATCGGCTTAGTCACCATCGACGAACACAGCAAGTCGACCTCCGAGCTGCTCAGCGCTGCCGACCAGGCCTGCTACGTGGCCAAGGAGCAGGGCAGAAACCGCGTCCATGTCTACCAGGAGACCGATCTCGTGCTGGCAAAACGGCACGGCGACATTCTCTGGGTCTCGCGCTTGAACGACGCCTTCGACAAGCAGCGCTTCCAGCTGTTCGTGCAGCCGATCGTCAGCCTCAAAGGCGCCGACGTGCAGCATGCCGAAGTCCTGTTGCGCATGCAGGACGACGGCAACCGCCTGATACTGCCAGGCGCATTCATTCCGGCGGCGGAGCGCTACGACCTGATGGTGTCGATCGACCGATGGGTGATCGAGACGGTCTGCAAGTACCTGATGACGCAGCGCGATCGCGCCGGCGTCCCGGCCGACACCAGGATGTTTTCGATTAACCTCTCCGGCGTGTCGTTGAACGACGACCAGCTGCATGATTTCATCGTCGACCGCTTCATCCGTTACCGCACCGTACCTGCGCAGATCTGCTTTGAAATCACCGAGACGGCAGCCGTGGCCAACCTGAACAAGGCAAAACTTTTCATGACGCGCCTGCAGGCCATCGGCGTGCAGTTTTCGCTCGATGACTTCGGCAGCGGCCTGTCGTCGTTTGCCTACCTGAAATCGCTGCCGGTCAATTTCCTGAAGATCGATGGCCTGTTCGTGCGCGATATTGCGACAAATGAAATCAATCGGGCAATGGTTTCGGCAATCAACGAGGTTGGCCACGTCATGGGAATCAAGACCGTGGCGGAATATGTCGAGACGGCGGAAGTGCTGGCGGCAGTGCGGGCAATCGGCATTGATTTTGCGCAGGGATATGCAATCAGTACATTGCAACCGTTGACCGCATATCGACCCTGAACGTGCGCCCTGAAAACGGGAAATACCTTTCCAAAGCCAATAACAAATCGGCAGCATTCGGCGCATCCTGGCGCTGGCATTGGACTAGAATGTGTCATCGTCCATCCTGTTTTGTTAACATTTTCAACCGTGTGGCTGGTCGACAACGACACTTCTCTGCACCTATCTTTTGGTAAGGAAATTTCCATGAACAAGATCGCCAGCAAGCTTTCCCCCAGCGCCACCAGCATGATCAAGCTCGACCATACGCACGTCATGACGACGTTTCACCAGTACCGGGCCGAAAACAGCACTACCAGCCGCGAAGCCCTCGTCAAGACCGCCTGCCTTGCACTCGAAGTCCATGCGCAGCTCGAAGAAGAGATTTTTTATCCCGCCGTACGCGCGGTCGCACCCGACAATCCGGCGCTGGTCAAGAGCGTGCCGGAACACGGCGAGATGCGGCGCCTGATCAGCCGCCTGCGCTCGATGAACGGCAACGACCAGGACTACGAGGCGACCTTCATGGAGTTGATGCGCGACGTGCTGCACCATGTCGCCGATGAAGAAACCATCATCCTGCCGCTTGCCGAAAAGCTGCTGGCAGACGACCTTGGCAACCTTGGGCTGAAGATGACCAAGCGTCGCCTGGAGTTGATGGCGCCGCGTTCGGGCGAATTGATGGGCAACATGGTGCTGGGCATGCCTGCCAGCTCCATGCTGATGGCAGCCGGTGCGCTGCTCGCGGGAACCTACCTGGTAACAAAAGTCAGCGGCCGCGAACAGCGCAGTTCCTGAGCTGCCCTCGCGCCGCCGCGATGGCAGCGCGAGCATTTCTGCGCAGAATGTCGAGCGCACGAACCGCTACCGGTCGTGCGCTTTTTTCATGTGCGCCAGCATGAGCATGCTCCTGACGTTGTAGGGAACCATGCCAGGACAGCTACCTCCTTGCGGTGAACCGCTTACATCTGGTCATGTTGTTTACATGTTTTGTGTACACGCGGTTAACGAACGCACGTTACCTGAAGGCGTGCCCGAAAGGCGCGCGCTAAAAACTCCCATTTGAAAAGGCTTGATCATGAAAAAAATTACGTTATCCGTATTAGTACTTGCCAGCGCCTTGTCGGCGTCCGTATTCGCACAGACTGCTGCGACCGAAGTGCAGCGCGACGTGAATCAGCAAGCGCGCATTGAAAACGGCTTGAAATCGGGCAGTCTCACGACGAGAGAAGCTGCCAGGCTTGAAAAACAGGAGGCAGTAATCCAGCGCGCCGAAGCGCAAGCAATGAAGGACGGTACGTTGAGCGCCGCTGAGAAAGCGCGCATCCAGAAAATGCAAAACAGGGAAAGCCGCCAGATCTACAAGGAAAAGCATGATGCACAAAGGGGAAACCCCAACAGCCTGTCGAGCCAGCGCATGCAGGCAGATGTACAACGGAACTTAAACCAGCAGACACGCATTGAAAACGGCGTGAAGGATGGATCCCTGACCAACCGGGAAGTTGCACATCTGGAATCCAGGGAAGCCAGGATTTCACGTCAGGAAGCACGCGCCGGCAGCGACGGTTTCGTTGGTAAAAACGAACAGCGTCGCCTGCAGCATATGGAAAATCGTACTTCCAATAAAATCTATAATCAGCGGCACGATGCCCAGGTGCGCAACTAGTACATCAGTCACGACGGGACGGCTTACCCAAACCGGGGCTTCAAGAAAATCCGATCGCGACCATTGAACTACAAGCAAACTGGTGTGCCACTCCGGTGGTGCGCACGCCAGTTACCGGGCGGTTTCCGTCAGTGCCGTCACGATCTCTGCTGTGCCATATTGCCTTGCCATTTCCAGCGCGGTCATGCCGTTGGATGCAACGGCCATAGCGGGCGCACCCTTTGCGAGCAATGTCCTGACAACTTCGGCGTTGCTACCGCATGCCGCGAGATGCAATGTGGTCCTGCCGTAAAAATCAGTCGACGCTAGGGGCGCATTTTTTTCCAGTAATGTCCTGACGATTTCCACGTTCTCATCTTGTACCGCCAGATGCAATGCGGTCATGCCGAAAACGTCCGCCGCCTCCAGGGGTGCGTCTTTTTCCAGCAATGTCTTCACGACTTCCGCGTTGTTATGTTGTACCGCCAGGTGCAATGCGGTCAGGCCGTAAATATCGGCTGCCCCGATCGGCGCGTCCTTTTCCAACACTTTCTTCAGGATTTCCGGGTTGCGACGTTGCGCCGCCAGATGCAACGCAGTCGTGCCGTAAAGGTCAACCATCGTCACGGAGGCGTCTTTTTCCAGCAGTGCCTTTACAGCCTTGACGTTGCCATATCGTGCCGCCAGATGCAACGCGGTCGTGAAGGACCGGTCAACGGCTTGAATGTCCAAGCCATGCCCGAGCAACAGATCGATTGCCTGAACATGGTCGCGCTGGGCTGCCACATGAAGTTGAGTCTGGCCACTCCCGTTGCGTTGATGTACGTCGATTCCGGCCGCGATCAACGCGTTCACGGTTTCTTCCATGGCTGGCCCGCCCGGATGCAATGCAACCTCCATCGGACTCTAGTTGTTGCGGTTTCGACAAGTGAGATCGGCGCCGGCTTCTTTCAGTATCGTAAAGCGTTCGGCAATTGTCAGCGTTGCTGCAAGCGTTGAACCGAAATCGGCTTGCGCCAGCTTGCACTGCGTACGCGCAATGAAATGCGCCAGCGCGTCACCGTCCGTGCCATGCCCATTCAGGTTCATCAGCCCCAGTTTATGTAATTCCATTGCTGCATGAATCTTTTGCTTATTGCCAAGTAGAAAAGCCGCTCGTACATTACGCTCGGGGTCGCCAGGTACGCCGCCATCGGCTCCCAACGTTGCAAGCGCCTTCCTCAAGCGCGCTTCTTCCTGTTCGCTAAAATTATTTGCGTTTTCTCTCGGATATAAACCATGCGCCGCAAGTAACGCTCGTTGCTCGTCACGCTTGCGCTGAACGCTTGCCTCAAGCATGTTGTTTCGCAGTTGTGAGGCGCCATGTCCTCGCGTCGCCGACCTACCAGGTGATCCAGGGGTAGCCAGGGTCCTGATATTGCCCGTTCCGGAAGGTGCGGATCCCGGCTGCACATTCGCGCAAGAATCAGCATGCTGCTCTGCAGCGCCCGATGCGTATGAATTGCCAATGCGAGTCTTCAATTGCTTTACGTCCTTTCATGACAAGTATTTTTTAGCTACCGATGCTGTTACATCGTATTTTTCGCAGCGGAAAAGCAGACAGCACGACATTGCCGCGCGATGCCATGGTAAGAGGCGCGTCCGTCGCTGCGTTGATTTATGACAACCGTTAGTTGCAAAATAGAAAATGTTTTTTCGGGGGCAATGCCAAGGATCAGTGATCTGCCGCACACACCTGCAAACCCGCACCTTGTATTATAAATTTGATAATTTGTGCAGCGTCCGTTGCTGTTCAAAAAACCAGGACTGCAGCGGCGATCCTGGTCATTGCAAGGAGATTGAAATGGGTTGGTCAGATTTGCCACGACATGCAGCAGTTGCATTACTCGGACTTGCAGCGTCTTGCGGTGTGCAGGCACAGATTACGAAGTGTATCGACACGCAGGGCAGCGTGACCTATTCCGATGCGATCGAAAGCAGTTGCCGCAACGCTAACGTTGTCGGACTTGCCGAAACGACGCCTGCGACGGCGCGTGATGCTTCGCGCATCCGCAGGATCATGATGTTGACTACAGGAAATGACGCGTTGCCCGCACGGCCAGGCGGAGGGGTACGCCCGGCGGTGGCCCATGCGCATGCAACGACCGATGCAGCAACGGTCGGTGCGGCGCGTGAGGCACTGGCCTCTACGGATCGTGCACTTGCCGCCATGCGCATGCAAAAGCTGGCATCGAGCCGCTAGGCGGCTTGCGCCGTTACTAAGCCAGGCTAAACTTCAGATCCCCTAGCTTTTCGATCGACGACACCAACTTGTCGCCGGCTTTCAGCCACACCTGTTTATCCTTCGGCATGCCGGCAATCACGCCTTGTGGCGTACCGGTGAAGATGATGTCGCCCGGCTCGATTGTCCAGTGCTTGCTGATGTAAGCAATCATCTGTTGCGTATTGAAGATGAAATCAGCCGTGGTGGACGACTGCCGCAGTTCGCCATTGACGCGAGTTTCGATCTTGAGCTTGTTCGGGTCGCCGACCAGGTCGGAAGAGACGAAGTACGGTCCGATCGGCGCAAAATTGTCGAGCGTCTTGCCGATCATCCACTGCCCGTTAGGCAATTCGAGTTGCAGGTCGCGCGCCGAAAAATCGTTCGACGTGCAATAGCCGGCAACGTAGCCAAGTGCATCGGCCTCGGTGATGTTGCGGCCAGACTTGCCGATTACGATCAGCAATTCCGTTTTGTAATCGAACTTCGTCGAAATCTCTTTCGGCGGCAGATTGATCACGCAATTCTGTCCGGCCAGGGTGTTGTTGTATTTGTTGAAAAGCGGCGGCACGCGCGGTGGCTGCATGCCGATTTCCTTTGCATGCTGCCGATAGTTCAGGCCCACGCACATGATCTTGCCGGGATTGGTGAACAGGCGTCCGTGCACGATGTCGGCTTCCGCAAGCAACGGCACGCCGGACGCCTTGGCGCCGGCAATTACCCGGTTCAGGCCGTCTGCGTTCCCGCCGCGCAGCAATTCATCGATCGAGGCCGGCGCTGCAAGGCCCATCTTCCTTGCCGTGGCGCGAATGTCGACCACGCCCGCGTCGGTGACCGCGCCCAGCGACTCGCTGCCATCGGCATGGCGAATTGCCAGCAATCTGGCATTGGTGGGCATTTTGTGCGGCCCCTTGTAGGCGCCTGCTGCCTCGGCATGGGCTGCTGCGAACGTGTCGCCGGAAATGGCGGAGGCGCCGACTGCCACCGTACCCGCCTGCTTGAGAAAGGTGCGACGTGTATTCAATGTTGTCTCCTGTTGTTATATGCGCCTTAAAGTGGCTGCCAGAAAATACTAGCATTGTTCGCAACCACGGTCGTGCTTTTGCCGACATCCGCCTTGCCGGTCCATGCGGCCGACGATGCCTGCATCGGTGCCAGCAGTTGCCGGCACTGCGCCTGCCTGCCGCCGGGTCAAGTGAAGGGATGCAGCCAGCTCGCCGGCAAATCAATGTGGGTGCGTGGCAGGGCTGCGGCCAGCGTGCTAGCGACGACAGTCAGGTGACGCCGCACCGAGCCGCGCCACCAGACCTGGTCGGCGGTTGCCAGCGCCGCGATCCACGCAGTGGCAATGATCAGATAATCGCAGCGCCCGCTTTTCCACCATTGCAGGGAGTGCCGCTTCCTGAGCAGCCACGGCACGCCGAGTGGATTGGGCCAGTCGGCCAGAAGGTGCATGATGCCGCCGGCGGCAAAGCCGAATGCCGGTGCTGCCATGGACGTACGCGGCAGCGCGAGATATGAAACAACCAGCAGCGACAGCCAGGCAATGCCCCAGTGCGTCCAGCTCCGGTGTGCAATCCAGAGCCTTCGCTTGCCGCGCCGGGACCACCAGGCATTTTCCAGCCAGTCCGGTGCGGTGCCGCCGGCATAGGCGCACAGGAGGGTGGCAATCGCCCAGAGGTGATAGGCGTCGGACCGACGCAAGGAAACGATAGCCGCAGCGACTACCCCGATGGCCCATCCGGTTGATCGATGTGCCGCTGTCGAGGCCATGTAATTTGGCGATGAGAGCCGACCGGCGCTTGCAACTTGCGCGGCGCTGCACGGGATTCTCGGGTACCGCGTTGTTATCGAAGCCGCTTCGAGTGTGCTTCGCATGAAAAGTTCATGGCAGCAAGGGATGAATCGCTTGTTTTTATTGCGCCCGCT
>JANXSS010000457.1 GCA_025356535.1 Herminiimonas sp. | reverse complement strand
GCGCCCTGTTCCTTGGCGATTTGCGCGACGATCGGTGCGGCGCCGGTACCGGTGCCGCCACCCATGCCGGCCGCAATGAAGACCATGTGCGCGCCGCGCAAGGCATCCTCGATGCGGCTGCGCGACTCTTCGGCGAGCTGGCGGCCGATGGCCGGCTTCATGCCGGCGCCAAGACCGGTCTCGCCAATCTGGATGACGTTGTGCGCCTTCGACATTTTCAACGCTTGCGCGTCCGTGTTGGCAGCGATGAACTCGACGCCGGAGACGCCCTTGTTGATCATGTGCTGGACTGCATTGCCGCCCGCGCCGCCGACGCCGACGACCTTGATGACGGTACCGATTGCGACATTGTCGAGGATATCGATTTCCATGGTGACTCCCAAAATTTAAACCTGCAAAAAAAAGACCGGTGGCAGCGCACCCAGCGCAAAGGTCCACCAACGAATTTCAAACCATTCGGAGCAGCCGGTTCAGGCACCTGCACACGCGACCCTGTCACCGCGTCGCGTACCTGAATCGAACCGCCCTTGCCACATTCATCACGTGCATTGCATGCAACCGCCGCTTCAAGCTGCAGTTGTCAGTCGCTAGGCATCCCGCGGTGTGACGGCTAGCAACTGCGAACTGCATCGATTTGGAAACCGCTTCCGTATCGGGTACTGCTTTTTTCTTCTGCCTTCCCTGCCGTACTGACTGCCGTGCTGCCTGCTGCTTTTCCTTTTCCTTCCACTACCCGTCCTGTTTGACCATCGATCCGGTCAAGCCATTCGTCATTGCGACGAATAATTTATTGCCCTGTCTAGAAATTCCCGAGGAACCATTCCTTCATGCGCGTCCAGACCGCCTTGACCGAGCCATCCTGGCGCGTGACCACGTGGCCGCGCAGGTACTGCTTCTTTGCTTCGAGCAGCAAACCCAGCACAGTCGCATAACGCGGGCTGCACACGACGTCTGCCAGCTGGCCATCGTAGGCGGGCGTGCCCAGGCGCGCCGGCTTCAAGAAAATGTCTTCGGCCAGCTCGACCATGCCGGGCATGAGCGCCGAGCCGCCGGTGAGCACGATGCCGGACGAAAGCACTTCCTCGTAGCCGGATTCGCGCACCACCTGGTGCACCAGGGCGAACAGTTCCTCGATGCGCGGCTCGATGACGGCAGCCAGCGCCTGGCGCGACAGCGAGCGCGGGCCGCGGTCGCCCAGGCCCGGCACCTCCAGGCTTTCGCCGGGGTCGGCCAGGACCTGCTTGGCCACGCCGTAGCGCAGCTTGATTTCCTCGGCTTCGGCGGTGGGCGTGCGCAGCGCCATGGCGATGTCGTTGGTGATTTGGTCGCCGGCGATCGGAATGACTGCGGTGTGGCGGATCGCGCCTTCGGTGAAGATCGCCACGTCGGTGGTGCCGCCGCCGATATCGATCAGCACCACGCCGAGTTCCTTCTCGTCCGGTGTCAGCACCGCGTCGGCCGAGGCCATCGGCTGCAGGATTAGGTCCGATACTTCGAGGCCGCAGCGGCGCACGCACTTGACGATGTTCTGCACCGCCGACACCGCGCCGGTGACGATGTGGACCTTGACTTCGAGGCGGATGCCGCTCATGCCGATCGGTTCCCGCACGTCTTCCTGGTTGTCGACGATGAATTCCTGCGGCACCGTGTGCAGCAGCTGCTGGTCGGTCGGAATGTTGACCGCCTTTGCCGTTTCGATCACGCGGGCCACGTCGGCAGCGGTGACTTCCTTGTCCTTGATGGCGACCATGCCGCTGGAATTGAAGCTGCGGATATGGCTGCCGGCGATACCCGTATAGACGTTGCGGATCTTGCAGTCGGCCATCAGCTCGGCTTCTTCCAGCGCGCGCTGGATCGATTCGACGGTCGCTTCGATGTTGACCACCACGCCCTTCTTCAATCCCTTCGACTCGTGCTGGCCGAGGCCAATGACTTCATGGCGGCCATTGGGCATCACCTCGGCCACCACGGCCACCACCTTGGAGGTGCCGATGTCGAGTCCGACGATCAGGTTTTTCGCGTCTTTTGTCATGTTGCCGTCGCCGTCTTTCTTGTTGTGCTGCTGGTTGTGCTGCCTGTGCTGCTGTCGCTGCCAATTGCGTTGCTGCCTGATTCAAGCAATGCCTACTTCGGTTTTGCCTCCGGTGCAAAGGCGAAGCCCGTGACACGCAGGGCCAGGCCGTTCGGATAACGCATGTCGACGTTCTCGATCCGGTTCTGCAGGCGCGCCAGCAGTTGCGGATACACCGCCACCAGGCGCGCCACCCGTTCCTTCAACGTGCTTCTGGTCTGCTCGCGACCGAGCTCCACCGTCAGGCCGTTGTCGAGCTTGACCGTCCAGGCATAACGATCCGACAGGTGCACCGACTCCGGCGTCAGCGCAATCGGCGCGAACCAGTCATGCATTTCCTGGAAACGCGCGACCACTTCCTTTTCGCTGCCCTGCGGTCCGGCAAAATTAGCCAGGCCGCCGTCTTCTTCGGCTTCATCGAGGTTGACGGTAAATACATCGCCCTTAACGGAGATGAGGCTGTCCTCGCCCCAGGTGCCCAGCGGCACGTGTTCTTCCAAGGTCACGATCAGCTGGTTCGGCCATTCGCGCCGCACCATCGCCCGCCGCACCCAGGGCACCGTCTCGAAGGCGGCGCGCACCGTCTCCAGGTTGGCGGTAAAAAAATTGCCGCGGATGCGAGGCAGTGCGGTGCCGCGCACCGTCAGCGGATTGACGTGGCGCAG
>JANXSS010000479.1 GCA_025356535.1 Herminiimonas sp. | reverse complement strand
CCCGAGTTCGGACTGTTGACAAAGCCGTTGATCGACAGGCCGGGGAAGGCAACCGCCGACTCCACGCCGGGCTGCTTCAGGGCGATCTCCGACATTTGCCGGATCACGTCTTCGGTGCGGTCGAGCGACGCCGCATCCGGCAACTGCGCAAAGCCGACCAGGTATTGCTTGTCCTGGCTGGGGATGAAGGCCGCGGGTACGGTGTGAAACAGGAACAGGGTCGCGCCGATCAGGGCGGCATACACGGCCAGCGCCGCCGACTTGCGCTTGAGAACACCGGTCACGCCGTTGCCGTAGTCGGTCGAGCCACGATGAAAGACCCGGTTGAAGCGCACGAAGAACCAGCCGAACAGGCGGTCGATGAGCAGCTCGAAGCGATCCTTCGGTGCGTCATGGCCCTTGAGCAGCAGGGCGGCCAGGGCCGGCGACAGGGTCAGCGAATTGATGGCCGAGATCACGGTCGAGATGGCGATCGTCAGCGCGAACTGCTTGAAGAACTGGCCGGTCAGGCCGCTGACGAACGCCAGCGGCACGAAGACGGCCGACAGCGTCAGGGCGATGGCCACGATCGGCCCGGAGACTTCGCGCATCGCCTTGTAGGTCGCTTCGCGCGCCGACAGGCCGGCCCCGATGTTGCGCTCGACGTTTTCCACCACCACGATCGCATCGTCGACGACGATGCCGATTGCCAGCATCAGGCCGAACAGGCTCAACGCATTGATCGAAAAGCCCAGGCCGAGCATGACGGCGAAGGTGCCGATGACCGACACCGGCACGGCCAGCAGCGGAATGATCGAGGCGCGCCAGGTCTGCAGGAAGATGATGACCACGATCACGACCAGCAGGATCGCCTCCAGGAGGGTATGGACCACGGCTTCGATCGACGAGCGCACGAACTGGGTCGGGTCGTAGACGATGCTGTAATCGACGCCTTCCGGCATGTCTTTTTTCAGTTCGCTCATCGTCTTGCGAACGCTGTCGGAAATCTGCAGGGCGTTCGAGCCGGGCGCCTGGAAGATCGGTATGGCGACTGCCGACTTGTTGTCCAGCAGCGAGCGCAGCGCGTATTCGCTCGCACCGAGTTCGATGCGGGCGACGTCGCGAAGCCGGGTCACGACGCCGTCCGGTGACGTGCGAATGACGATGTCGCGGAACTGTTCTTCCGTCGTCAGGCGCCCGCGGGCATTGACCGAGATCTGGTAATCGACACCCGGCACCGACGGCGAGGCGCCGATCACGCCGGCGGCGACATTGACATTCTGCTGGCGGATCGCCTCGACCACGTCGGCGGCAGCCAGGCCACGGTCGGCCACCTTGCGCGGGTCGAGCCAGACGCGCATTGCATAGTCGCCCGAGCCGAACAGCTGCACCGCGCCGATGCCGGGCAGCCGGGCCAGCCGGTCCTTCACGTTGAGCACGGCGTAATTGCGCAGGTAGGCCATGTCGTAGCGGCCATTGGGCGACTGCAGGTGGACCACCATGGTCAGGTCGGGCGAACTCTTGGTGGTCGTCACGCCGAGGCGCTGCACCACGTCCGGCAGGCGCGGCAGCGCCTGGTTGACCCGGTTCTGCACCAGTTGCTGCGCCAGGTCCGGCGCCGTGCCGAGCTTGAAGGTCACGGTCAGTGTCATCAGGCCGTCGGAGGTGGCCTGCGACTGCATGTAGAGCATGCCTTCGACGCCGTTGATCTGTTCCTCGATGGGTGTGGAAACGGTTTCGGCGATGGTTTGCGGATTGGCGCCCGGAAAACTGGCCTTGACCACGACCGACGGCGGCACGACTTCCGGATATTCGGAAATCGGCAGATTCATCATGGCGATCAGGCCGCAGATCAGAATGATGGACGACAACACACCCGCGAAGATGGGGCGATCGATGAAAAACCGGGAAATGTTCATTTGGGTTTCTGGTGTGCGCAGCTGCGGATCAAATTTTTAGGTAAAGCGGGCCCTGCGGTCCGGTGTCGGACCACGACGGCATGTCGGGTATCCTGGGTTGGCGCTCTGGCCCGGCCTGCGGCCTGGGCGGCGGCCTGATCGGCGGCGCGTCATGCGCCGGTCGACCGGCGGCCACTCGCCCGGGCGTCAGTTGAGGGCGGCGGTGCGCCTGGCGGCCTTGGCGACCAGTGCGATCGGAGCAATCGGTGCGACCGTTGCAAGCGACCCGGCCGGCGCCGGGCGGGCCTCCATTGCCACCAGCGTCGGTGTCACCACGTCGTTGGGACGAATGCGCTGCAGGCCATTGACGACCAGCCGTTCATCCCTGGCAAGCCCCTTGCGCACGACGCGCAGGCCGTCGACGATCGGGCCGAGCGCGACCTGGCGATACACCGCCTTGTTGTCGGCGCCGACGACCATCACGAACTTCTTGTCCTGGTCGGTGCCGACCGCCTTGTCGTCGATCAGCAGGGCGACCCTGGCGCTGGCCTCGCCGGTGCGCACCCGTGCGTACATGCCCGGCGCCAGCGTGCTGCCGGGGTTGTCGAACACGGCGCGCACGCGCACCGTGCCGGAACCGGTATCGACATGGTTGTCGAACGATTTCACCCGTCCGAGGCGCGGATAGCCTTCCTCGGACGCCACGCCCATGCTCACCGGCATGCGGTTGACGCCGCCGTTGCCGAGCGTGCCATTGCCGGCGTAGCGCAGGTAGGTCGGCTCGTCGACCTCGAAGTTGACGTACACCGGCGACACCGAAACCAGATTGGTGAGGACCGGCGCGGTCGGCCCCGGTGCGACCAGATTGCCGACCGTGATCTCGGCGCGCGATACCCGGCCGCCAACCGGGGCGGTGATCTCGGTGTACTGCAGGTTCAGGCGCGCGGTCAGGACCGCCGCGTCGGCGGCTTTCAGGATGGCATCGGCTTCCAGCAAGCCGTTGTTGCGCTGATCGAGCTCGCGCTGGGCGACGGCATGTTCGTCGAGCAGCCTGCGGGTGCGGTCGAGTTCGATTTTCGCCAGCGCTGCATGGGCCAGGGCGCCGCTGCGGGCCGCCTCGGCGCGCGCCAGGTCGGCCTGGTACGGCCGCGGGTCGATGCTGAACAGGCGGTCTCCCTTTTTCACCATCTGGCCGTCCTGGAAATGCACGGCGTCGATGGTGCCTGCGATACGCGGCCGGATATCGACGCGCTCGACCGCCTCGATGCGCCCGGCAAAGTCGTCCCATTCCGTGATCGACCGTTCCAGGACGGCCGCCACGGTGACGGCTGTCGGCGCCGCGGCCGGCGGCGCCACTTTTTCGGCATGCCCGGCCAGCGAGAAGCCTGCTGCGCCGACGACCAGCAGGCCTGCCGTCACGAGGGCGATCGTGCTGCGCGACACGCCAGGGCGCACCGCCGGCGCGGCTGCCAACGCGGAATCGAATGATTGAGGATCGGTCATGAAAGGCTTTCTGAAATCGTGTGAGGGTAGGGAATAAGGAATACGGCGCGGTCGTTCAATTACCTAATTGCCGGCCGGATGGGCCGACGCCGAAGCGGTGCGGACATTGCCCGCGAAAGCCGGCAGCAAGCCTGCTGCGGCTGCGTTGCCGCCGATCTCGCCCAGGGATGCGGTCGCGCCGGCCCAGGCAGCGCCGCCGTCAAGAGCGCTCTG
>JANXSS010000430.1 GCA_025356535.1 Herminiimonas sp. | reverse complement strand
GGGGGGGCGCCCCCCCCCCCGGCGAAGTGGTGCTCAACCAGCGCCGCGTCTTCATCCTGCCCAGCCGCGCCGGTCTCGGCTTTGCCGTGCTGCTGGTGGTGATGTTCATCGGCTCGATCAACTACAACCTCAGCCTCGGATTCGGCCTGACGTTCCTGGTGGCCTGCTGCGCGGTGATCGACATGCACCTGACGTTTCGTAACCTCGCCTACCTGCACCTGTCGCCCGGCCGCGCGCAACCGGTGTTTGCCGGCGAAGACGTGCAGTTCGAAATGCACCTGAAAAATCCGCACCGCCTCGAACGCTATGCCATCCAGGTCGGCTTCATGGACAGCACGGCAACCGCAGCCGGCAAGCGCAATGCCGGCCTGCGCATGCAGGCAATCGACATCGCACCGAGGGCAACCGTGCCGGTGGTGCTGGCAACACCGAGCACGACGCGCGGCTGGCTGGCCGCGCCGCGGGTGCGCCTGTCGACGCAGTTTCCCCTCGGCCTGCTGCAGGCCTGGAGCTACTGGCGCCCGCAAGTCAGCGCCCTGGTCTATCCGGCGCCGGAAGACAATGCGCCGCCGCTGCCGCAATTCGGCACGGCCACCGGCGACGGCACCGGCAGCGCCGGCCACGATGATTTTGCCGGCATCCGCGCCTACCGTCCCGGCGACTCGATGCGCCACCTGGCCTGGCGCCAGATCGCCAGGATCGACATCGAGGCGGGCGGCGCGCTGGTGACCAAGCAGTTCGAAGGCGGCAGCGCCAGCGACCTGGTGCTCGACTTCGCCCAGCTGCCGCGCAACCTCGATGTCGAGGTGCGCTTGTCGCGCATGACACGCTGGGTGCTGGAGGCCGAGAGCCGCGCGCTTGCCTACGGTTTCCGGCTCGGTGGCATGCAGTTCGATGCCGCGCTCGGTCCGGTGCAGCAGCAGGCCTGCCTGCGCGCGCTGGCGCTCTACGAGGGATCATGAGAACGCCCCGCTGGCGGCCGATGTCGCGCGACAAGTCCGATACGCTCCTGCTGCTGCTTGCCTGCGTGCTGGTGCTCGCGCCCCACGCGCTGCATGTCGCGCCCTGGATCATGGCAGCCGCCTTTGCCATGCTGGCCTGGCGCGGCTGGATCACGCTGCGCGGCAACCGCATGCCGCCGCGCTGGGTGCTCGCACCCGTGGCGGTGCTGACCCTGCCGGGCGTGTACCTGACCTACCAGACCTATTTCGGCCGCGATGCCGGTGTCGCCCTGCTGGTGCTGCTGCTGACCTGCAAGCTGCTGGAAATGCGCGCGCGGCGCGACCTGTTCGTGGTGGTGTGCCTGTGCTTTTTCCTGATGCTCACCAACCTGTTCTATTCGCAATCGATCGGCACCGCACTGCTGATGATCGCCGCCACCGTCGCCATACTGACCACCCAGCTCTCGTTCCAGTACACCGGTGCGGTGCCGCCGCTGAAGCGCCGGCTGCAGATGGTGTGCAAGATCGTCGGCCTGGCCGCGCCGCTGACGCTGGTGCTGTTCTTCCTGTTTCCGCGCATCCAAGGGCCGTTGTGGGGCTTGCCGGGCGATGGCCAGACCAGCCGCTCGGGCATGTCGGAGACCATGGCGCCGGGCAATATCGCAAAGATGGCGCTGTCCGACGAAGTCGCCTTTCGCGCCAGCTTCAGCACGCCGATGCCGGCGCGGGCGGCCCTGTACTGGCGCGGCATCGTCCTTGGCAATTACGATGGCCGCACCTGGAGCCGGCTGCAGGTGCAGGGGCATGCCGGGTCGACGGTGTCGATTCGCGCAAAGAGCGCCCCGGTGCGCTACCAGATCACGCTGGAGCCGAACGGCCAGCGCTGGCTGTATGCGCTCGACGTGCCGCAGGCGGTGCCGCAGATTGCCGACAATCCGGCCAGCGTCAACGGCGAACTGCAGCTCTTGGCGGCGCGCCTGATCGCCCAGCGCATCCGCTATGACGCCGTCTCGGTGGTGGATTACGACCTGCAGCCCGACGCCGACCCGATCGCGCTGCAGGACTGGCTCGACCTGCCGCCCGGCTTCAATCCGAAAACGCATGCCTATGCGGCGCAGTTGCGCAACCAGACCGAAGACAATGCAGCGTTGATCCAGACCGTGCTGACGATGTTTCGCGAGCAGCCGTTTCGTTACACGCTGGAGCCGCCGCGCCTGGGCAAGAATGCCGTCGACGACTTCCTCTTCGGCTCCCGCGCCGGCTTTTGCGAACACTATGCAAGCGCCTTCGTGGTGCTCATGCGCGCCCTCGACATTCCGGCCCGGGTCGTGACCGGCTACCAGGGCGGGCAGTTGAATCCGATCGACGGCTTCCTGACGGTGCGCCAGTCCGATGCCCATGCCTGGTCCGAGGTCTGGCTGCGCGGGCGCGGCTGGGTGCGGGTCGACCCCACCGCCGCGGTGGCGCCGGAACGCATCGAGCGCAACGGCAGTCCGGCCCGCCTGTCGTCGGACTTCGCCGGCCTGATGCAGCTCGATCTGGGCGAAAACGGTTGGATCGCCGGGTTGAACCTGCGCATCGATGCAATCAGCAACGGCTGGAACCAGTGGGTGCTCAACTACACGCCGTCGCGCCAGAAAAGCCTGATCGAGTCGCTTGGCTTCGATCAGGTCGACTGGAGCGTGCTGACGCTGCTGATGCTGGGCGCGGGCAGCATCGTCATGGCGATCCTCGGCGCGCTGCTTCTCTGGAAACGCACCAAGGTCGATCCGCTCGTTGCGCTGTACCGGCGCTTCTGCGCCGACATGGCCAGGCAGGGCATGCCGCGCGCGCCGCATGAAGGCCCGCGCTCTTATGGCGAACGCCTGGCCGGCCCGGGCTCGCCAGTTCCGGCGCGCAGCCGCAGCGCGATTGCCCGGTTCATGGCACTTTACGAAACCGCCGTCTACGATCGGCACAGCATTGCAACGGCAGGCAGCCAGCGCATGCAGGTGATCCGGCGCCTGAAACTTTTATTGATTGAAGCAAAATGAACGATCTCAATCCCAGTTCCCGTGCAGCCTGCCGAAAGACGGTGGCGTCCGCCGCCAAGCGACTCGTCCTCCTGCTGGCGGCCATTGGCGCCTGCCTTGCCGCAACCGGCACCGCTGCCCAGACCAGCGGCGTGCGGGCGCGCCAGAGCGTGCCCGACACGGTCGGTGAATTTGCGAATTTCGCGCAGTGGCAGGGCGTTGCGGAATTCATCGACCAGATCGTGGCAAGAAACGGCTTCAACCGCTCCGAAGTCGAGGCGCTGTTAAAGCAGACCCACTATGTCGACAGCGCCATCCAGCTCATGAAGCCGGCCCCGCCGGGCCGTGCGAAGAACTGGCGCGCCTACCGGGCCCGCTTCGTCGAACCGGTGCGCATCAATGCCGGCGCGGCCTTCTGGAACCAGAATGCCGAAGCGCTGGCACGCGCCGAGGCAAAATACGGCGTGCCGGCAGAGATCATCGTCGGCATCATCGGCGTCGAAACCGTCTACGGCCGCAACACCGGCAACTTCCGCGTCATGGATGCGGTGACGACGCTGGCCTTTGCCTATCCGAACACCCCGAACCGCGATGCCCGCATGGCGTACTTTCGCGGCGAACTGGAAAACACCCTGCTGTTTGCGCGCGAATCGGGCATCGACCCGTTTTCCCTTTTGGGTTCCTACGCCGGCGCCATCGGCTGGCCGCAGTTCATGCCCGGCAGTATCCGTAAGTTCGCCGTCGATTTCGACGGCGACGGCAAGATCGACCTGCGCAATTCCCAGGTCGATGCCATCGGCAGCGTTGCCAATTTCCTGGTGCAGCACGGCTGGAAGGCGGGCAATCCGATCGTCTTTCCGGCCAGCCTGCGCGCAGTGCCGCAGGCGCGCGTCGGCACGCCGCCGACCGGCGACGACTTCGACCGGCCGGCAATGACGACGCAGGCCACCGACATCGCCCCGGCGGGCGGTGCCGAACTGGACGGCACGAGCGCGCCAGGAACTGCAGTGGCGCTGCCCGCCACGGAACCGCCTGCCGGCGACGCATGGCAGAAATTCATCGCGCAAAGCCTGGAAGCGAAGTACACGGAGGGCGAGCTGCGCGCCGGTGGCGTGGTGGCCGGCATGCCCCTGCCGTCGGACCTGCGCTTTGGCCTGGTCGACCTGCAGAACGGCGCCGAGCCAACCGAATACTGGCTCGGCACGGATAACTTTTTTGCCATCACGCAGTACAACCGCAGCTTTTTCTATGCGATGTCGGTGATCGAGCTCGGGCGGGCGGTGCGGATTGCGCGTAGCCGGTTGTAAGGCACGCAGCATGCCGGCATGTGTGTCTGCCACGGTAGAATTGCAGCGATTAAAACCAACGGATTGCACCGCATGCGCCGCATAACCATTTCCGTCGACGATTCCCTGGCAGAGCAATTCGACGAGCTGATCGAACGACGGGGCTACGTCAACCGCTCGGAAGCATTCCGGGATCTGCTGCGCGGGCATCTGGAAGAAAGCCGCAAGCTGATGAACCAGGCCCGCTATTGCGTGGCCACCGTCAGTTATATCTACAACCATCATGAGCGCGAGCTGGCCAGCCGGCTGCTCGATCGGCAGCATGCGCATCACGATCTGTGCGTGGCGACCATGCATGTGCATCTCGATCATGACAACTGCCTTGAAACGGTCGCCCTGCGCGGCAGCTTCAAGGAAGTCAGCGCCTTTGCAAATATCCTCGTGGCAGAAAACGGTGTGCGACACGGAAATATTCATATCGTGCCAGTGGACGTCGAGCTGCCATCGAAATTTCGCCATCGGCATTTGCATCTGCTGCCCAGGACCTGAAGCAGGCTTGCGCGTTGGCGGCGCCGAGGCACGTGAATTTAGCTGAATCCGTATGACGAAGCGAAACGTAGAAGGTCATTGCAGCGCATCGCAGCAACGCGTATGACGATTTTAAAAAAATGCTTACTCTGGTATTCTTTGCCCGGCGCTATTTTTGTCCTGTGCCGCAGATTCCCATCGCAGCATCATTCACGCCCAAAGGTCGATTTCCATGAACAAGATCACGCCCCAGGGCGGTCGTCGGTTTCAACGAACATGGTTGGCCCTTGCCATCATCGGCCTTGCACCGGTCGCCGGCACCGTCCAGGCGCAACAAGCCGAGCAGCAACTCCAGGAAGTCGTCATCGAAAGCTCGCGCAACAGCCAGCTCGGTATTGCCGGCGCAGCGAGCGCCGGCGTGGTGACGCAAAAGCAGCTCGAAGCGCGCACCGTCTATCGTCCGGGCGAGCTGCTCGAAGCCACGCCGGGCCTGATCGTCAGCCAGCACAGCGGCGAGGGCAAGGCGAACCAGTTCTACCTGCGCGGCATCAACCTCGACCATGGTACCGACCTGCGCACCACCGTCGACGGCATGCTGGTCAATGAACGCTCCCATGCGCATGGCCAGGGCTGGACCGACCTGAATTTCCTCATTCCCGAACTGGCGCAGCGCATGGAGTATCGCAAGGGGCCGTATTACGCAGACCAGGGCGACTTCGCCTCGGCCGGTGCCGTCAGTGTCGTGTATGCCAACCGCCTGCCGGAAGGCATCGCCAGCATCGGCATCGGCCAGAATGGCTTTCGCCGCACGCTGCTGGCCGATTCACCGAAATTCGGCAACGGCAACCTGCTGTATGCGATCGAGCTGTTCCATAACGACGGACCGTTCGTGCACGGCGACGACTATCGCAAGGCAAATGGCGTTTTGCGCTACAGCGAAGGCAACGAGGCGAACGGCTTCAATGTCAGCCTGATGGCCTACAAGGCGCGCTGGAATGCGACCGACCAGATTCCGCAACGGGCAATCGACACCGGCTTGCTCAACAGCCGCTTCGATGCCATCGACAGCAGCGACGGCGGCAACTCGCACCGTTACAGCCTGTCGACAGGCTGGCAAAAGTCGACCGAGACGACGACTAGCCGCTTCAATGCCTACGTGGTCGGCCAGCAGCTCGACCTGTATTCCAACTTCACCTATTTTCTCGACGATCCGGTCAACGGCGACCAGTTCAACCAGCCAGATCGCCGCGTGACGACCGGCATCAACGCCAGCCATACCTGGCAAATGCCGGGGCTTGGGCTGAATTCGGAAAACACGCTGGGCGTGCAGTTCCAGAACGATAATATCCACAACGGCCTGTATCGCACGCGCGCGCGCGAGCGGCTCTCGACCACGCGCGAGGATCATGTGGTCGAAAGCAGCATCGGCTTTCATGCCGAGAACGCCACCAGGTGGACGGAAAAATTCCGCACCGTCGCCGGCGTACGGGAAGATTTTTATCGCGATCGTGTGGCCAGCAATCTCGCCGCCAATTCAGGTACGGCAACCGATCATCGCGCCAGCCCGAAGCTCTCGCTGATCTTCGGACCGTGGGCAAAGACCGAATACTATTTCAACGTCGGCCGCGGCTTTCACAGCAATGACGCGCGCGGCGCCACGATCTCGGTCGATCCGCTGAACCCGACGACTGCTGCGACCCGCGAGCGGGTGCTGGTGCTGTCGCGCGGCATGGAAGTCGGCGTCCGCACCGAGTTCATTCCCGGCTTGCAGACCAGCCTGTCGTTCTACCGGCTCGACTTCGATTCGGAACTGCTGTTCCAGGGCGACGCCGGCACCACGGCCGACACCGGACGCCCGAGCCGGCGCCTCGGCTTCGAGTTTTCGAACTACTACAAGCCGACGAAATGGCTGACGATCGATGCCGATGTCGCCTTCGCCCGCGCCCGCTATCGGGATGCCGATCCGGTCGGCGAGCGCATTCCTGGCGCCATCGAGGGCGTGGCGTCGCTGGCGCTGGCAGTCGACAACCTGGGGCCGTATTTCGGCGGCCTGCAGCTGCGCTATTTCGGGCCGCGTCCCCTGCTCGAAGACAATACGGTGCGGTCGAAAAAAACCGTGACGCTGAACGGTCGCATCGGCTACAAGATCAGCCCGCGCGTGCGCATCGATGTGGAAGGCTACAACCTCACCAATCGCAAGGATGCGGCAATCGATTACTACTATGCGTCGCGGCTGCAAAACGAGCCCAATGACGGTGTCGGCACCGCCGACATCCATTTCCATCCGATCGAATCGCGCTCGTTTCGGGTCAACCTGATCACGACGTTTTAACGCGCCTGCGCTGCCTTCAGGACCGTGAAGGAAATCTCCACCGTCTCGTCGTTTGCCGTGATCCACACCTGCCCGTCCTGCGCCGTGCATTGCAGCTGCATGTTGCGCTGCGCCAGCTTCGACAGGGCCAGGCTGGTGGCCGAGGCGATGTTGATGACGGTAAGATTCTTTGCGCGGTCGATGCGGCTGCCGACCTGGTTCCACCAGATCGTGCTGTTGCTGCTGTAGGTGTAGATGACGACCTGCGCCGAACGCCCGCAGGCCTTGAGAATGCGCTTTTCATCCGGCTGGCCGACTTCGACCCAGAGTTCGATGGCGCCGGTCAGATCCATCTGCCACAAGTCCGGCTCGTCGTCGGCGCTGATGCCCTTGCCGAAAACCAGCGACGCGCTCGCATGCCGCACGAAGGCAAGCAAGCGCATCATCATGCGCTCGTCGGTCTCCGACGGATGCCGGGCAAGCGTCAGTGCATGTGTCTGGTAGTAATGCCGGTCCATGTCGGCGATCTGTACTTCCGCCTTGTAAATCGTCGCCTTGATTGCCATCGTTGCCGTCGCCTTGCTGCCGGTTGCTGTGAGGTGCGCAAGGATAGCCGATTTACGGCTGCCACTACGGATTCGTGGCAGGGGCGGCAGACAGGGCATTGCAGCCGCAAGCCGACTGGCTGCAATGCGCTTCGCGCGAAGCGCCAACTATGGGAAAATCGGGCAATGGCAACGACAGCATCAGATTCCGAAAAAGCGCACGGCACGACCGGTCCGATCGGCGCACCCGGCTCGGCTGCGATCGTCGACGCCACCCGGCGCTGGCTCGAACGCGCTGTCATCGGCCTGAATCTTTGCCCGTTCGCCAAGGCAGTGCATCACCGGCGGCAAATCCGCTATGTCGTCAGCAGCGCCACCGACCGCGAGGCGCTTTCTGCCGAACTGGCGGCCGAACTATTGCACCTGCAGGCCACACCGGCGGCGACGGTCGAGACGACACTGCTGATCCATCCGCTGGTGCTGACCGACTTCTTCGATTACAACGCCTTCCTGGCATCTGCCGACCGGATCGTCGAACGACTCGGCCTGCGTGGCGACATGCAGGTGGCCAGCTTTCATCCGCAGTACGAATTTGCCGATTGCCCGGCGGACGCCGTCGACAACAATACCAACCGCTCGCCCTATCCGATGCTGCATCTGCTGCGCGAGGCGGGCATCGCGAAAGCCGTTGCGGCGTTTCCCGAAGCCGAAGACATCTATCTTCGCAACATCGAGACCATGCGTGCCCTCGGCCCGGCGGGCTGGCTGGCGCTCGACGTGGGTGCAGACAGCCGGGTCGCACCAGCCGACATCGCCTGAAACAGCCGGAACCTCCCGGCTGGCGGACAGTCCATCCGTTCACACGGCGGCAACATCCTGTCACAAACGACGCTGGAAAATGCTAACTTGTTGCAACTTATGCTAGTACAATTGAGTTGCATTAAAGAACTATCACGACCATTACCGGAACGACCGCACCCATGACCAGCAATCGCCTCACCGACCAAGCCGCATACGATCCAAATCATCTGCTCGATGCACTGATTGAAAAAATGGCGCTGAAAAACGACGCCGCACTATCGCGCGCACTCGAAGTCGCACCACCCGTCATCAGCAAGATCCGTCATCGCCGCCTGCCGGTCGGTGCATCGCTGCTGATCCGCATGCATGAAGTCAGCAGCCTGAGCATCAAGGACCTGCGCTTCCTGATGGGCGACCGGCGCGACAAGTTCCGCATCAGCGACAAGCAATTTAAGCCAAAGGATGCGCCGCTCGAGGTCGAAGAACCGGCCTGAGCGGCGCTGCAAGCGCGATTCAGGCCGGGAACAAGCCGGTCGACAGATAGCGGTCGCCGCGGTCGCAGACAATGAAGACGATGGTGGCATTTTCGACCGTCTCCGAAATTCGCAAGGCAACCGCGCAGGCGCCGG
>JANXSS010000424.1 GCA_025356535.1 Herminiimonas sp. | reverse complement strand
TCGAGCGGCATGCTCAGGTTTTCTTCGAGCATGCCCAGGGCGTCGCCGACATATCCACGCAGCGAGCAGCTGTCATCGTCAACGTTGACCCACACAAAGCCGCCGTAGCCGATTTCCGTCTTCACCTCGCGCAGACCGGCGTTTTCGCACCCGTAGCGTTCCTGGTAGCCCTGCTTGCCGCGCGAAATATCGATGCAGTCGCCCTTGGCATCGAACGACCATGCATGGAAAATGCAGGTGATGCGCTTAGCATTGCCGACCGGCTCATACAGCAGCGTGTTGCCGCGATGCGGACAGATGTTGTAGAAGCTGCGTACCACCATGTCCTCGCCGCGCACGACGATCAGCGGCGCGCCGCCCGGATGATTGAAGGTACGGTAGTCGTAGGCATTCGGCACTTCCGACTCATGGCAGGCGATGATCCAGGTCTTGTTGAAGATCTTTTCCTGCTCCTCCCGGAAAAGCGCCTCGTCGGTATAGATCGCCGTGTCGACGAAATGCGTGGCGGGAAAAGGCGGTTCCTGCTGCCATTCGGATGCGTTGCGGGACATGAGTCATTCCTTTCGAGTGCTAAAGGTTGCTGCCGGAAAACCGGCATCGGCGACAGAGCATGGTCCTCTATGAGCACAGTTCGTGCCTGATCCGGCCAGGCCGGTTTCGCCTTGCTTTGCGCGTGCAGCTTGCGCAGCGCCGCCGCATTGTCGCCGCGCAGTCTCGTGCCGCATCGCCGTCGTGGCGGTCTGCAGGCATGTGTTTCGTAACGAAACGCGCGCACGTTTCATGACGAAACATCAGCTGCCCGGCAGTTTCGAAGCGACACCGGCGATTGCGGCATGGCATCCGGCGCATGGCCCGTGCCCGGTCGGCGCGGATCGCACCGGGGCTCTTGCAGCGTCAATACTTGGCACAGGAATTGCGATCTGCAGCGGTGTCGCAGTTGACCAATGCGACCTTCGCCCTGGAGAGCAGATGCCCGATTCAACGCACGTGTCAGACCCCCTTTCGGAAGACATCGCTGGCCTGGAAGTCAAG
Source organism: Herminiimonas sp. (assembly GCA_025356535.1). Taxonomy (GTDB): domain Bacteria; phylum Pseudomonadota; class Gammaproteobacteria; order Burkholderiales; family Burkholderiaceae_D; genus JANXSS01. Next base: position 7,019 of record JANXSS010000424.1, on the reverse strand, counting down.
ACCACCACCTGCTACATGTGCGCCTGCCGCTGCGGCATCCGCGTGCATCTGCGCGATGGCAAGATCCGCTATATCGACGGCAATCCCGCCCATCCCTTGAACAAGGGCGTCATCTGCGCCAAGGGCGCCTCGGGCGTCATGAAGCAGCAGTCGCCGGCGCGCCTGACGCAGCCGCTGTTGAGGAAGCCCGGCACCGACCGGGGCGCTGCCGAATACGAACCGATCACCTGGGAGCACGCCTTTACCTTGCTGGAGACGCGCCTGTCGCATCTGCGCGCAACCGATCCGAAGAAGTTCGCGCTCTTCACCGGCCGCGACCAGATGCAGGCGCTGACCGGCATGTTCGCCAAGCAGTTCGGCACGCCGAACTATGCGGCGCACGGCGGCTTCTGCTCGGTCAACATGGCCGCCGGCATGATCTACACCATCGGTGGCTCGTTCTGGGAATTCGGCGGGCCCGATCTGGATCGCGCCAAGCTGTTCATCATGATCGGCACCGCCGAAGACCATCATTCCAATCCGCTGAAGATCGGCCTGTCCGCCTTCAAGCGCAGCGGCGGCAAGTTCATCTCGGTCAATCCGATCCGCACCGGTTACTCGGCCATTGCCGACGAATGGGTGCCGATCAAGCCCGGCACCGATGGCGCGCTGCTGCTGGCGCTGATCAACCAGATCATCGAGAAGGGCCTGTACGACCGCGAGTTCCTGGCGCGCTACAGCAATGCCGGACAACTGGTCAACCAGGATGAAACCAGCGACGAATTCGGCCTCTTCGCCATGAATCCGGAAGGCGACAAGATCAACCCCGACTACCCGCACAACAAGTTCTGGTGGGACCGGTTGAGCGGCAAGCTGGTGCCGACCCATACCGAAGGCGCCGACCCCTGCCTGCGCGGCACCTTCGCGCTGGCTGACGGCACGCCTGTGAAGCCGGCGTTCCAGCTGCTGGTCGACCGGGTGCGCCAGTACACGCCCGAGTGGGCAGCGGAAATCACCGGCATTCCGGCCGAAACGATCTATCGCCTGGCGCATGAAATGGGCGTGACCGCGCGCGACCACAAGATCCACCTGCCGATTCCCTGGACCGATTGCTGGGGCAAGCGCCACGACTCGGTCACGGGCAACCCAGTCGCCTTCCACGCCATGCGGGGTCTGGCGGCGCACTCCAACGGCTTCCAGACGGTACGCGCCCTGGCGATCCTGATGAGCCTGCTGGGCACCATCGACCGTCCGGGCGGTTTCCGCCACAAGGCGCCCTTTCCGCGCGCCATACCGCCGATCGCCAAGCCGCCCAAGGGCCCGGGCAGCATCCAGCCGAACACGCCCCTAAACGGCATGCCGCTGGGCTTTCCGGCCGACCCCAACGACCTGTGCGTCGACGACGACGGCAAGCCGGTGCGCATCGACAAGGCATTCTCCTGGGAGCATCCGCTGTCGGTGCACGGCATGATGCACAACGTCATCACCAACGCCTGGCGCGGCGACCCGTACCGCATCGACACGCTGCTCATCTTCATGGCCAACATGGCCTGGAATTCGAGCATGAACACCAGCGCGGTGCGCGACATGCTGAACGACAAGGATGCCGACGGCGGCTACAAGATCCCTTTCATCGTCGTCTGCGACGCCTTCCAGTCCGAGATGACGGCGTTCGCCGACCTGGTCCTGCCCGACACCACCTACCTGGAGCGGCATGACGTGATGTCGATCCTGGACCGGCCGATTTCGGAATTCGACGGGCCGGTCGATGCGGTGCGCATTCCGGTCATCGCGCCCCTGGGCGACTGCAAGCCGTTCCAGGACGTGATCGTCGAACTCGGCAGCCGCCTGAAGCTGCCGGCGTTCACCAATGCCGACAAGTCGCGCAAGTTCAAGGACTACAAGGACTTCGTGGTGAACTACGAAACCGAGCCGGGTTCGGGCATCGGCTTTCTGGCCGGCTGGCGCGGCAAGGATGGCGAAAAATCGATCCTGGGCGAGCCGAATCCGAACCAGTGGGAGATGTACGCAAAGAACAACTGCTACTTCCACTATGAATTGCCGCCTTCCTACCAGTACATGCGCAACTGGAACAAGGGCTACATGGAATGGGCGCAGCGGGTGCGCATGCGGCGCGACGCCGATCCGATCCTGATCCATATCTACTCCGACGTGCTGCAGAAATTCCGCCTTGCAGCCGAGGGCAAGCGGCCCGGCAAGCAGCCGCCCGACCATCTGCGCGAACGCATCGCCACGCACTTCGATCCGCTGCCGTTCTATTTCGCGCCGCTCGAAGCGCAGGCCAGCGACCAGGCGGCTTTTCCGCTCAACGCCGTGACGCAGCGGCCGATGGCGATGTATCACTCCTGGGATTCGCAGAACGCCTGGCTGCGCCAGATCCATACCCACAACTACCTGTACGTCAATCCGAGCATGGCAACGGCGGCTGGCATTGCCGACGGCGACTGGATCTGGGTCGAGTCGATGTGGAACAAGGTGCGCTGCATGTGCCGCTTCAGCGAGGCGGTCGAGCCGGGCACGGTATGGACGTGGAATGCGATCGGCAAGGCTTCCGGCGCCTGGCGCCTGGGGCCGGGCGCCAACGAGTCGCGCAAGGGGTTCCTGCTCAACCACCTGATTTCGGAAGAGCTGCCACCCGACGCCGGCGGCAAGGTGTATTCGAACTCCGACCCGATCACCGGCCAGGCGGCGTGGTACGACGTGCGGGTACGCATTCGCAAGGCCGATCCGGAAGAGCCCAAGGAGACCTGGCCGCAGTTCTCGACCATGAAGGCCCTGCCCGGCACGACGGCGGTGCGGCGCGTCTGGCAGGCCTATTTCGGCGGCGAGGATACGCCCAAATGAAGGCGCCCGAATGAGCCGCCTTCGCAGCGTGACCCGAATCGAGACCCGATTGAAGCATCATCCAGAAGGAGAGACACCATGACGCAGATGGCGCTTGTCATCGATCTGAACGTATGCGTCGGCTGCCAGGCTTGCGTGACCAGCTGCAAGTCGTGGAACACCTCCGGCAGCGCCGGCTACCTGTCGGACGACCGTCCCTACGACGAGAATCCGACCGGCACCTTCTTCAACCGGGTGCAGACCTTCGAAGTCGGCGAATTCCCCTCGACGCAGACGGTGCATTTTCCGAAATCCTGCCTGCATTGCGAAGAGCCGCCCTGCGTTCCGGTCTGCCCGACGGGTGCGAGCTACAAGCGCGAATCCGACGGCATCGTGCTCATCGATTACGACAAGTGCATCGGCTGCGGCTACTGCGCCTGGGCCTGCCCGTACGGCGTGCGCGAACTCGACGAGCATCGCAAGGTCATGACCAAGTGCACCCTGTGCGCCGACCGCATCGAGAACCAGGCGCTGCCACCCGAAGACCGCCTGCCGGCCTGCGTGATGGCCTGCCCGACCAGCGCGCGCCTGTTCGGCGACATCCACGACCCGGAGTCGAATGTCTCGACCGCCATTCGCGAGCGCGGCGGCTACCAGCTCATGCCCGAATGGGGCACCGCGCCATCGAATCACTACCTGCCGCGTCGCAAGACCGAAATCACCCTGCGCGAGGACCAGTTGAAGCGTGCCGACAACCCGACCCGCATCGACGAAATGCTGCCCAAGCCCGGCACCGCCTCGCCCGCCCTGGACGACGCGGCGTCATGGTAGACCCGATGGCAGACATCCTGGCAGGCGGCATGGCAAACAACCTGCGCCGTGCCTGCCGCATGCCCCCACATCAACCCGTCAAAAGCACATCATGAACCCAGCCTTCTCGGTCATTTTTCTTACCGTCCTGATCGGCGCCGGACAGGGGCTGTTCCTGGCGCTCTTCGGTGTCGAGGCAGCGGTTGGCCTGAAACTCCTGTCGACTGCCGACAGCACCCGCCTGTTCGTCTCCGGCAGCGCGATCTGCCTGGTGCTGACCGGACTGGGCCTGGTCGCCTCGTTCTTTCATCTGGGCCATCCGGAGCGCGCCTGGCGTGCCGCAACGATGTGGCGCACTTCCTGGCTGTCGCGCGAAGTCATCGCGCTGCCGCTGTTCATGGCCGCCGTATTCGCTTACGGCCTGGGCCACTATGCCGGCTGGAGCACGACCATGTCGCTCGGCGCAATCGGCGCGGTCCTGTCGATTGCCCTTTTCATCTGCACCGGCATGATCTACGCCTGCATCCGCTTTCTGCAGGAATGGGCCAGCCCGCTGACGCTGGTCAATTATTTCCTGCTTGGCTGCGCATCCGGTTTCACGCTGGCCGCTGCGCTGGTGGCCATCGTCGAGCCGGAACTCATCAGGACGCTGTGCGCCAGTGCGATCGTGCTGACGATCGCCGGCTTCGCCATGCGGGTCGCCTCGCTCATGCGCAACCGCGCCCTGAAGCCGAAATCGAGCCTGCAGACGGCCATCGGCATCCATCATCCGCGCATCGTGCAAAAATCCCAGGGCTTCATGGGCGGCTCCTACAATACGCGCCAGTTCTTCCATGGCCGCACGCCGCAACTGCTGCGCTCGATAAAATGGATCTTCCTCGTGCTTGCATTCCTGCTGCCGCTGATCCTGCTGGTGGCGGGACGCCAGACCGGTTCGGCAAGCCTGCTGGCGCTGGCCTTCATCATCCAGTTCGGCGGGCTCATTGCCGAGCGCTGGTTTTTCTTCGCGCAGGCAAATCATCCGCAGAACCTGTATTACCAGACCATCTCGTGATTGCCGATCGCTAGAGCAGAATTCAAAATGGCATATGCGGGATGCGTATCGATTCGGGCCGCAGTGCAAGGCGCAGGAAGCGCCGTGTAGCGGGCTGTACAAGCGCGCTGCAACGCCGCAATGTGGTTCGAAGCGGTGCGTAGCGCGCGTATGCCATGACGAAATCTGCTCTGGGATCAAGCGATCGCTCTTGCCAGCAGCGCCACGCCCACCAGCACGCACAGCATGCCGACGATTGCGCGCAGGGCGCCGCCGCGCAGCGCGTGTACCAGGCGCACCCCCAGCAGCACGCCGGCCAGTTCGCACAGCGTGACCCATCCCGCCAGCCGGAAATCGATGGTGCCGTAATAGAGATTGCCGAGCGTGCCGGAGAGCGCCGCCAGGATCTGCACGACCTGGCTCGTGCCGATCACGGCCAGCGTCGAAAAACCGAACGGCAGCATCATCGGTATCGACAGCGCCGGCCCGCCCACGCCGGTCAGGCCCGAACCAAAACCGGTGGCCGCGCCGATGCCAAGCAGCAGGCACCTGCGCCTGCCGGGCGCCGCGGCAAACACCGGCGCGCGCGCTGCGTGGCGCCGCAGCAGGCAGTTGATGCCGGCGGCGATGATCACGCCGCCCAGGATGATGGTCAGCACATGCGTGTCGATGCGTGAATTGGCCCAGGCGCCGAAGGCCCCGCAGGCGGCAGCGCCCAGGCAGACCGGCGCCGTGATCGCCCAGTCGATGCTGCCGCGCCGGTTGAAGAGGACGGTGCCGAGCAGCCCGGTGAAGACGAATGTCAGCAGCGCCGTTGCCATGGCCGTTTGCAGCGGCAGGCCGGCAAGCAGGTTCAAAGCCGGAATGAGCAGGATGCCGCCGATGCCGACGGCGCCGATCAGCACGCCGACCAGGAGCGCGACGGCCGCCAGGCCAATGCTCATGCCGGCGCGCCGGGCGTCATGGCACCGGGCTCAGCCACCGGCAAAGGACGTCAGGGTGCCGGTGATGATGATGTTCAACTGCGTCATCAGGTGAAAGCCGAGGGTGTGATCCTCATCCATCAGGCGCCGCAGCCGGTCGCCATCGATGGCCAGCAGTGCGCAGGGCGTCATGCAGGAAGCCGTGGCGATGCGCACGTTGGCCACCGGCGTGATCGCGGCCCAGCCGAAGACCTCGCCGCGGCGCAGGATTTCACCGGCATAGGTATCGCGGTTGCCGTAACTGATCGCAAAGCGGATCATGCCGTCGATGAGCAGGTAGAAGGTCGCGGCAGGGTCACCGATCTTGTAGATCGGCGCGCCTTCGGCGTAGTGCTCGATACGGCTGATGGCAACCACCTGCAGGAGCTGCGCCTGCGACAGGCCGGCAAAAAACTTGCCCTGTTCCAGAAGCCTGCTTTGCGGCATATTGCACACGGGTGTTACCGGCATGTTCGCTCTCCTTGATGCGTGCCTGCCTCGCACGGGGGGCAGCTGCTGACCTGACATGTTTCCGCTTCGTCGGCGGCGTATATCAACGGTCATGCAAATTCCATGCCTTGGATCAAGTGCGGTGGTCCCGGTCCTTGTAGATGCCCCATAGCCGGCGTCGCATCCACAACGCCTTGCGGCCGATGCCGAGCATGGCGGCCAGTTCGTTTTCGTTGTGCCGGTCCTGGTGCTGCAGAATGAATTCCTTGATGTATTCCTCGATCGAGAGCGGGCGTTCGTCCGCTTGCGCCAGCATGCTTCGCGGCACCTCGGGCTGTACGGCAAGGGCCGCGTCGCTCGACGGCAGCAGCAGGATGCCGGTGAAGTCCGCCGTCGTCAGCACTTCGGACTCGGCCAGGATCACGGCGCGTTCGATCAGGTTCTCCAGTTCGCGCACGTTGCCGGGCCAGTCGTAGCGCACCAGCAGTTCCTGGTAATCGGCGCGCAACTGCGGCAGCGCCTTGCCGATCTTGCGGCTGTGCGTCTCCAGGAAATGGCGCGCCAGCAGCGCGATGTCGCTGCCGCGTTCGCGCAGCGGCGGCACCTGTATCGTGATGACGTTCAAGCGGTAATACAGGTCGGCGCGAAAGGCGCCGCGCTCGACTTCGAGCTTCAGGTTGCGGTTGCTGGCGGCGATGAAGCGGGTATCGGTGGTGTAGGTCTGGCTCGAACCGAGCGGGCGGACCTGCCGCTCCTGGATGATGCGCAGGAGCTTGACCTGGATCGCCAGCGGCATTTCCGAAATCTCGTCGAGAAACAAGGTGCCGCCGGAGGCTTCCCGGATCAGGCCGTCGCTTGCCTGCACGGCGCCGGTGAAGGCGCCCTTGGCATGGCCGAACAGCTCCGACTCGAGCAACTCGGCCGGTATCGCGCCGCAGTTG